>NZ_JBGOOI010000058.1:0-30091 GCF_041439605.1 Vibrio sp. 1F169
CAATTTACTTTAGATTTTTCGCGAAGTAGGTGGCGGCCTTTTTTACGATTTCTAGCTCTTCTGCTTGCTCTGCCAACTGCCTCTTTAGCTTAGCGACTTCAACGGCCAATTCTTGTTCTCGTTGGCTAATACTAGAATTCTTCTTTGTGGCTTTTCGCCAACCGTAGATCTGAGATTCATGTAACGAGAGCTGTCTTGCGGCTGCAGCGACTCCCACTTTCTCTGCCAGCTTCAGGGTTTCTGCTTTAAATTCAGGAGAATGGATAATACGTTTCTTCTTACTTGTCATGGTTCACCTCATTAGTGATTGTACTCACTTAACTCAGTGTCCAAAACTGCTGGTGCGGATCATGTTTTATCAAGTACTTCACGCATTCGAATCAATCTCATCATGACCTCTGTATCTTGTTGTTGTAAAAGTAATGACTTCCTTGGATGCCAAGATATCTAGCCCCATAGGGAATCAAGTAGTCTCATACAATAAGGAACAACCACTGAGTTTATTTCAGATTAGAAGCTATACCACCACAGCCTACACTTGGGTGTTGCCTGCCTATTGAGCCCAACACATTGCTTTTACTTGAATCACTGTAATCAGCGTACACAGTAACGAACCTATCCACAGAGTGAGAGTGTATCCATTGAGTAAAGATGATGAATGAAGCTAAGTTACATCGTCCTGTCTAGACAGAATAGTATTGAATTGATTGTTACTGACATTGGTTAGTATCAGAGTCTTGAGGACTCTTCTTGGGTGAGTAGTTCTTTAGAAAAAGAAGAAAAGAAAAAGATTTATAATGTTGTCGCATTACATGCTCCTCTAAGCATTATAAATCCTACCCAGTCTTCTCTACTCACTTAATCCAGCAGACACAACTGAATCTCTTCAGTCATGCCTGCTAGGTAAGAGCATCATGCCGATGCAGACACTCTCTATACAATAGGGGGGAGATGAGTATTTTTTTATTTAGTCCAGTGTTCGAGTAAGCAAACGCCACCTAGCAGGACAGAAGAAAGATGAAATATCATATTTCATCGACTCTAGAACTTTGCATACCCATGCAACCTTTAGGTAAGCACCCACCGTATTAAACGTAAGTCAGAAATCAGGTGGTTACTTTTATCCTTAGTGGTTACGACTCATCAGCTACAAACACAACTAGAGTCGGTAATCTTCAATCTCAAAAACTAACTAAATACCAAACCACAAATCACACCATGACGAACTCATGGCCAAACTGCATAAAATCACAGGCTAAACCCCAAGCTAATTAAGGCATAACAAAGCAAATACACTCCTTTATCAGAACAATAAACCCACTTAAAAACCACTAAAAAACCACTAAAAAACCACTTTACTCACACTTAAAATTAAACTATTAATACTACATAGTCATACTAAAGTTGAGGCTCTATGAAACTCTCAAAAATTCCTGTTCAATACATAAAAACTACTGACATTAGAGAACTACGATATTTTTGGTGGCGTCTAACTGATGAAGGGAGAGATCCAAACGCACCTCCTGAACCAACTCACCCATCAGAATACAGAAAGCTATTGAATGAATATTTATCCAAGCAAAATGAGTCAGATGATGGTAAGGCAAAGAAAATCGTAAAAGAGTTAACTGATGATTTTGAAGCTTACCATTTAACAAATGAGCAGCTAGATTGGATTGATCCTAAAGATATTAGACTCTGCTACTGGGTATGGAGTTACTTGAGACATTCAGTTGAAAAGCTCGATGAAAATAGATCTCCTATTGAACAAAAGCTTCCCTACGCAATCCCCGGAGAGTGGCTTAATAGTGATGAGCAAATGATCTATGACACATTGGGTTTGAACTTCAATCCCAAAAACCATAAAAGTAGACATGAGAACGTCATTTGTTTTTTTGACTATTGGAATGCCAGTAATCACAAAAAAGTTGCGTTCATTGAAGAGCTTAAAAGGCTTTGGGAAAGTACGGTTCTGCCCGATGATTTGTCGTGGATAAACAAAGAAGACAAAGAAATAACTGACTGGTTTATCCGTTACATAAAAGACTCAGAGCTACCAACTCAATGGATACCAGAATTAAATTCGAGTGACGAACCCTATCATCGCTGTATCGCTATCATCGACTTCTACTGGTGCTTTGAAGATCCTCGTGCAAAAAAATACTTCATTGGTAAGCTGAAGAAAGCTTGGTATCAACAGAAACATCGCGCGAAAATGCAAAATGAAGCTCAGAAAGCATATAACTTTGTTATGGGTACAGAAATCGATGGTTTTCTCACAGCCCTAGCTCGTAAGGCAAAGATACCGAAAAATAGATTCTTAGAGCAGTTGCTCACTAAAGAATACGAGAAAAAATTTACCGATTGAGTATGTTCAGATCGGGGAAGAAAGGTATTCAAATGAAAGGTTGGTGATACGCCAAGTCTTAGAAATACTAACAATCCAACCTTCAAACGGACTTGGGGTGCTCTTAACCTTACAGTTTTCTATCTCAAGCTCAGCCCAACAAAGAAGCAACTCTAAGCTGGGCAATGACAGCTAACAATTTCTTGATAACTCGTCTAAGTAATCTGCCCACTCTTGCATTAGCTTTGTTCTTTCGGCTAAGTAAAGTGAACGATTGTAAGCTCTTGAAGTTGCGGAGCCTGTCAAGTGAGCTAGTTGAACCTCGATAACCTCTGAATTCCAACCTTTTTCATGTAAGATTGTGGAGGCACTACTCCTAAAGCCATGTGCTGACATTACATCTGCGGCATAGCCCAAGTCCCGCAAGCGATTGGTCAGGATATTCTTACTCATAGGCTTACTGCTATCTCTTTGATTTGGAAATACAAGCTCAGAGTAACCAGTGTACAACTTTACATCTTGTAATTGTTGGACAACTTGTTTTGACATCGGCACCAAGTGATCTCGACTGCGCTTCATCTCTTCCGCTGGAATCCTAATCAAGCACGCCTCAAAATCAATATACTCCCACTTCAAGTTTCTTATTTCCGTTGGCCTTAAAAAGACTCTAGGGATCAACTTGAGCGCCTCAACGCTGCAATAGTTACCAGTTGGTGTGGTATCAATATCCTTAATCAATTGACCAAGTTCACTAGGATTAATAATTGCTGCTCGATGTTGAACTTTGGGCAGGGGTTTTAATATATCACCAAGCGGTAAGCCCTGAGCGGGATTGCTTCGTGTTAGACGATGAGCTAATGCATAGCCAAACACCCTATTGATGACAGCAAGTATGTTAGGAGCTTTCTTAGGCGCACCAGCAGCCTCAATAGCTAACATGAGATCCGTGATGTGCCCAGCATCAATCTCATCAATATGAAGGTTACAGATACTTTTAGAGTCAACCATTAACCAACGCCTAACCCGCGCGGCATGATCCGTTGACCAAGAATCTTTTTGCTGCTCCCACCACTTTATAGCCACTGCTGAGAAAAGCTTATTTTGGTCAACACTCTTACTACGCTTCCTCTCCCTTCTCTCATCCATGGGATTAATACCGTTCACTAACGATGCTCTTGCTTCCGCTGCTAATTTCCGGGCTTCTTTGAGGGGGACGAAGGGGTACTTTCCTAGCGCCATCTCTTGGTACTTCGATGAGTACCTAAAACGAAAGCGCCAGAGTTTTGAACCGTTCTTTTTTATAAATAAAAACAATCCATTACCATCAGATCTCTTTACCTGAGACTGACCTTCAGGACACGATAAGCTATCTATTTCCTTTACTGTTAGTGGCATTCACAGCTCCCATGAGGGGTATTAAATGAGGGGTATTACCAAAATATACCACCAAATTTGAGAGTTAGGAAACATACGATACCCCGCATTACCCTCACGATTTTCATAGAACCAGCTATACACCCTTGGACTTTACTAGACGATAAATATTAAAAAAGCCCGTAAACAATGGGCTTACGAGCTCTTAATGGACTTTACTGGATTAAGTCAGGTCGCTTACATCATGCCGCCCATGCCACCCATACCGCCCATGCCACCCATATCAGGCATTGCAGGGCCAGAATCTTGTGGCTTATCAGTGATCATCGCTTCTGTTGTGATCATAAGACCAGCAACGGATGCTGCGAACTGAAGTGCAGAACGCGTTACCTTAGTTGGATCTAAGATACCCATAGCAATCATGTCGCCGTACTCACCCGTAGCAGCGTTGTAACCGTAGTTACCTTCGCCAGCACGAACGTTGTTAGCAACAACAGATTCTTCGTCGCCTGCGTTTTTAGTGATTTGACGAATAGGCGCTTCCATTGCACGTAGTGCAACACGGATACCTACGTTTTGCTCTTCGTTGTCACCTTCAAGGCCAGCAACTTTAGATGCAGCGCGGATAAGTGCAACACCACCACCAGCAACCACACCCTCTTCAACAGCAGCGCGAGTTGCGTGAAGTGCATCTTCAACGCGGTCTTTCTTCTCTTTCATCTCAACTTCAGTAGCAGCGCCAACTTTGATTACCGCAACACCGCCAGCTAACTTAGCTACGCGCTCTTGAAGTTTTTCTTTGTCGTAGTCAGACGTTGCATCTTCGATTTGTTGACGAATTTGAGAAACGCGACCTTTGATCATCTCTTCATTACCCGCACCATCGATGATGGTTGAGTTTTCTTTAGTGATCGTAATACGCTTAGCTTGACCTAGGTCTTCTAGCGTTACTTTTTCAAGGTCTAGGCCGATCTCTTCAGAGATAACCGTGCCGCCCGTTAGGATAGCGATGTCTTGCAGCATAGATTTACGACGGTCGCCGAAACCAGGTGCTTTAACCGCAGCCACTTTAACGATGCCACGCATGTTGTTCACAACAAGAGTAGCTAGCGCTTCGCCTTCGACATCTTCAGCTATGATAAGAAGTGGACGAGATGCCTTAGCAACTGCTTCTAGAGTCGGAAGAAGTTCACGGATGTTCGAAACTTTCTTGTCGATTAGAAGAATAAATGGGCTTTCTAGATCAACTGAACCGGCTTCTTGGTTATTGATGAAGTAAGGAGACAGGTAACCGCGGTCGAACTGCATACCTTCAACTACGTCTAGCTCATCTTGCAGAGCCTGACCTTCTTCAACCGTGATTACGCCATCACGACCTACTTTTTCCATCGCTTCAGCAATGATGTTACCTACTGTCGAATCAGAGTTCGCAGAGATAGTACCTACTTGCGCGATAGCTTTCGTGTCTGAACAAGGAACTGAAAGGTTCTTCAGCTCTTCAACAGCCGCGATAACCGCTTTGTCGATGCCGCGCTTAAGATCCATTGGGTTCATGCCAGCAGCAACCGCTTTTAGGCCTTCAGCGATAATAGACTGAGCCAATACTGTAGCTGTAGTTGTTCCGTCGCCCGCCGCGTCATTCGCTTGCGAAGCCACTTCTTTAACCATTTGTGCGCCCATGTTTTGGAACTTGTCTTCAAGTTCGATTTCACGTGCAACTGAAACACCATCTTTAGTGATAGTCGGTGCGCCAAATGATTTGTCTAGAACAACGTTACGGCCTTTAGGACCTAGCGTTACTTTTACTGCGTCAGCCAGAACGTTTACACCTTCTAGCATTTTAATACGTGCGTCGTTACCAAATTTAACGTCTTTAGCAGCCATCTTAATTTCCTTTAAAATTCTTTTTTAAATCAGTTCAATGTGTGGCGCGGATTACTCAACGATCGCCATGATGTCGTTTTCAGACATGATCAGAACTTCTTTGCCGTCGATCTTTTCAGTTTTAGTGCCGTAGCCTTCAGAAAAGATAACAGTATCGCCAACTTTAACGTCCAATGGTTGTACTGAACCATTTTCTAAAATGCGGCCTTTGCCAACAGCTAGAATAGTACCGCGCGTTGATTTTTCAGCGGCAGAACCAGTTAGAACGATGCCACCAGCAGATTTAGATTCAACTTCTTGGCGCTCAACGATAACTCGGTCGTGTAGAGGACGGATATTCATCGGTCGGATCTCCTGATAATTTCCATTTAATTTGATAGTTGCCACGATTGGCATGAGGTTTATCCAATATGTTGGGGCGATGTGGAAGATCCCAAGGGGGGAAAGGGGAAAATTGTGAGGAAACTCAAACAACAAATGTAGAAAGAAAAATGGCTAGTGAAAAACACTAGCCATTTGAAACTTAATCTTCTTTTCTAAACGCAAAGCGTATTAGAACTATCGCAACCCCAAGCATACCACCTAACAATGTTCCAAGAACAACTATCAAAGCACGTTTAGGTTTATCACGAGCGGCTGGCTGTTCAACATCACTTAGGTAACGAAATGCGTGAAAATCAACGGTTCGATCGATTTTAATACTGTCGAGCATATCTAACTGAGCCGTTATCTGGAGAAGACGAGGCTCTAAAACAGTGAGATTTTTTACAGACTCCAAAATCTTGATTTTTTCTTGCAAAGCTTTTGAGCCAAGTTCAATTGCATAAAAATCTCTTGCGTTACCACTTAAAAGAGGGGTATCTACACCTGCTGCTTTGGCAATTTTCAAGGCAGACTGCGCGCGCTCGATTTCAGCGAGCAACCTGTTTTTAGCCTTGCTTTCAAGAACTGTTTTTTGTTGGAGTAGCTCGTTACGCTCACCAAAAACGAGAGCTTCAAGGTGATCGAATACATCCTCACGAACTTGAAGCTCAGTGAAAGAAATATAAGAGCTTAATAAGTCAAAGCTGCTTTCTTTTGTTGTGGATTGAAAACTCAGAACATATGGTGCATCTTTGTTCTTCTTATCAGCTAGTGACGCAGAGACCCTTTCTAACCACGATATATAAAACTTACGTTCAGCATCTTCAGTTATTTCAGAAACATTCGCAAAGTGATTATCTTTAATATCTTTAAGTTCAGCACTTTGCTCTAAAAAATCTTGTTTATTATTGCTTGAGTTAAATAGATCAACAAACCGTTGAAATATGATCTGAGAATTAACTAAATAATCGAGTTCTTTACTACCAGAGGTTGAACCATTTGCTTGATAAATAGAGAAGGCAGGTTGAAATTGTTTGACCTGCTGCTGATACATTATTCTATCTTGAAGTTCAGCTTTTGTAATCTCGGCTTCAGAAGACCACCATTCTTGAGCCAGTAAAGCAAAACCAATAGCACTAGACGTAAATAAAGCCGTAACCAAAATAATTAAGAGCTTACCATCCCACAAAGCTTTAAAAAGCTCTCTAAGGTCGATCTCATCATTTGGAATGTACATCGGCGGATTTTGTTGGGTATACGACTGTGGTTGTGTGTGCTGCTTCACTGTAAATCTCTCAAAATATCGAAATTGATAACGGCAGAATCCTATCACACCGTATACCGTTAGTAATGTGTGAATTGTAAACTTTATGAAAGCGATCTTCAGACTATTCACAATTCACTGTACTCTACTCATATTCTAGTTCAAACGGCGTTTTACATGCAAGATAAGCATGGGCTTCTCACGGCCCCGATAGCACAGACTCTACGCACCATGACCATACCGACGATATTCGGCATGGTGGCGATCTTGATGTTTAACCTTGTCGATACCTTCTTTATCTCATTGCTCGGCACCCAAGCACTCGCAGCGGTAAGCTTTACTTTCCCTGTCACCTTCGCCATAAACTGCATTACCATGGGTATAGGCATTGGCTTGTCGACATGTATTGGAAGATTACTTGGCCAAGGCTGCGCGCAAAATGCAGCTCGTTTTACCTGCCACGGTTTATTGCTTGCGGTGCTGCTTGTTGGTTTTACATCAACACTAGGGCTTTTCACGCTAGAGCCTATGTTTACTCTGTTAGGAGCTGAACCTGAGTTACTGCCACTGATATCTGAATACATGTCGGTCTGGTATTTAGCGATACCGCTGCTTGTTATTCCGATGGCAGGCAACAGTGCCATACGAGCGAGTGGCGACACCAAAACACCCGCCAAGATCATGATGCTAGCCGGCCTTATTAACGGCATTCTCGACCCACTGCTGATCTTCGGTTACGGCCCTTTCCCTGAGCTAGGAATTCAAGGCGCAGCCATTGCTAGCGGATTCAGTTGGTTTGGTGCATTGTGTGGCTCACTGTATGTATTAACCATACGAGAAAAGCTGCTTGCTCCGCCCAAACTAAAAAACATCATCGATGACTGGAAACAGATCTTAACCATCGGCACACCCGCTGCACTTTCCAATGCCCTGAATCCACTTGCTGGCGCTATTATCATGATGATGTTAGCCAAACAAGGGACAGAAGCCGTGGCTGCTTATGGTGCTGCCCAGCGTATTGAATCCATTCTTATCATAGTGTTGATGTCCTTGACTTCAGCCCTTACGCCTTTCATGGCGCAGAACTTTGGCGCAAACAACCCTCAACGCAGCTTTAAGGCACTGTTCCTCAGTATGCGTTTTGCTGTGATGTTCCAAGGTTTGATTTTCTTAATGATGGTGCCCTTGAGTATTCCTTTAGCCGCCCTCTTTTCTCAAGAAGAATCCGTACGAGGCATCTTGTGGCACTACTTATTAGTTGTCCCGTTTAGCTACGGATTTCAAGGTATTGTGATGATGCTGATCAGCGCCATGAATGCGATGCACCAACCACTCAAAGCCTTTCAATGGAGCTTCATGCGTTTGTTTGTCTTTACCTTGCCTTTTGCGTGGATAGGCAGCCAAATTGATGGTGTCGAAGGACTGTTTATAGGCTTAGCTTTAGGGAACATTGTCGGCGGTGTTTCAGGGTATTGCTTTGCGCTTCGTGTTAGAGCTAAAGCTGATGCGAGATGCGAGTAATCGAGATGCGAAAAGATATAAGAGCAGATGCGAAATTCGAAGAGCTTGAGAACAGAAAGAGACTAGAAGAAGGAAGATGACATGGAAGACACCATTTACAACGCACTAGTATCCCGTATCTGCCCCTTATCATTACGTCATTCCCTACAGTGAGGTACGAGCGTGATAGGGAATCTCTCTTTATGTTGAACTCCGGATATAACAAGCAATACTAAACATAAGATTCCAGATACAAAAAAACGGCTACACTCGCGTGCAACCGTTCTAGTATTCGATGAAAGTTAAAACTATTTATCTAAAACAGTAATTACTTAACGATCACATCACCTGACATTTCAGCTGGGATATCAATACCAGATAGAGAAAGCATCGTTGGTGCAAGGTCAGACAGTTTACCGCCTTCTTTGAACTCAACGTCTTTGTTACCTACGTAGATTAGTGGCACTGGCAGGTTAGTGTGTGCTGTGTGGATGCCGCCCGTTTCTGGGTTAACCATCATTTCTGCGTTACCGTGGTCTGCAGTGATAAGCAGTTGGCCATCGGCTTCTTTGATTGCTTCAACCACTTTGCCAAGACATTCGTCTAGCGACTCTACCGCTTTAACTGCTGCATCGTAAACGCCAGTGTGGCCAACCATGTCACAGTTAGGGAAGTTACAAACGATAGCGTCGTATTTACCGCCTTTGATTGCGGCAACAAGCTTTTCAGTTAGCTCTGGCGCGCTCATTTCTGGCTGTAGGTCGTACGTTGCTACTTTTGGAGAAGCAACAAGTTGACGCTCTTCGCCTTCGAACTCGTCTTCTTTACCACCATTGAAGAAGAACGTCACGTGCGCGTATTTCTCTGTTTCAGAGATACGTAGCTGCGTTTTGCCTTCTTTCGATAGCCACTCACCGTAAGTGTTCTCTAGAGAAGCCGGTGGGAATGCACATAGAAGCGGGATGTCTGCTGCGTATTGAGTCAGCATCACGAAATCGATCGCTGGGAATACGTTACGAGCAAAACCATCGAAATCAGGAACGAATGCACGTGTAATTTCACGAGCACGGTCAGCACGGTAGTTCATGAAGATAACCGCATCGCCATCTACGATAGCTGCAGACTCTTCGCCTTCAGCTTTGATTTCAGTCGCTTTAACGAACTCATCGTTTTCGTCACGAGCGTAAGCCGCTTCTAGGCCAGCTACTGCAGTATCGAATGTGAACTCTGCTTTTGCTTGAGTCAGTAGGTCGTAAGATTCTTGAACGCGATCCCAGTTGTTATCACGGTCCATTGCGTAGTAACGACCAATAAGCGAAGCCACACGGCCTTTGCCTAGCTTAGCGAACAACGCTTGGAAGCGTGCAAGTGTGTTTTCTGCACTACGTGGCGGTGTATCACGGCCGTCTAGGAATGCGTGTAGGTAGATCTTCTCTGCGCCACGCTCTGCTGCCATTTCAACAGCCGCGTAGATATGATCTTCATGAGAGTGAACGCCACCTGGAGACATAAGGCCCATGATGTGAACCGCTTTCTCAGCTTTCACCGCTTTATCAATAGCATTTACTAGCGTTTCAGTTTGGCCAAACTCGCCATCTGAAATTGACTTAGTAATACGAGTAAGATCTTGGTATACCACGCGACCCGCACCGATGTTGGTGTGACCCACTTCAGAGTTACCCATTTGGCCATCAGGTAGGCCTACGTCTAAGCCAGAAGCTGAGATTAGCGTGTTAGGTTGGTTAGCAATAAGACCGTCTAATACAGGTGTATTAGCGTTCGCGATAGCGTTGTCTTGGTTGTCTTCACGGTAACCGTAACCGTCAAGGATCACTAGAGCCATTGGCTTCTTAGCTGACATAGGACTGACCTCGTTCAATTCAAAATAAATCGGTATAAAAACAAATTAGCGTAATTTTACTACAGTTTACAGTCAAAACTGTAGCGGAAGATCAAGAAAGACACTTATCTATGTAAATAGACGACACATAATCAGCCCCCAAGCAAGGGGCAAACTTATACACATAGTTCATACATTACTTCAGGATACTTTTATATATAAGACAAATATATTAGACTGCTGGTCAAACATACAACATATTCAGGCGAAATCGTGCTAATCCCACTCCTTGATCTATTTTTTCTATTTTTCTTTTCTCTTGCGACACTTTTCACCATGCGTAAGTTTGCTAAAAAAGTAGGTTTGGTCGATCAACCCAATGCTCGTAAACTTCATAATGGTGCCATCCCCTTAATAGGCGGCATTTCTATATGTATCTCCTTACTCTACTTCCTGCTTAACAACCCCGGGGTTTTACCAAATACCGAGCTTTATGCAGCATGTGTTGTCATACTTGTTGGTGTCGGCGCTCTAGATGATAAGTTCGACTTAAGCTTCAAGTTACGCTTCGCTATTCAAGCGGCTCTATCTGTCGCTATGATGGTCGTTGGGGGAATAGAACTAAATACGATTGGGGACATCTTAGGCTCAGGAGAAGTAGTAACGTTAGGCTGGTTTGGCTATTTGGTTACAATTCTGGCTGTAGTTGGTGCTATTAACGCCTTCAATATGGTCGATGGGATAGATGGGCTTTTAGGAGGGCTATCAATTGTAACGTTTGGTGGCTTAGGTGTAATGCTAAATTATGATGGTCAACATAATTTAGCATACATCTGCCTAGTTTTAGTAGTGATAATTACTCCATATATTCTACTAAACTTAGGAGCTTTCGGAAAAAAAAGAAAAGTGTTTATGGGCGACGCCGGAAGCATGCTCATTGGATTTACGGTAATTTGGTTATTGTTACTGTCGAGTCAAAACGGAACTGAGCCACCGTTACGTCCGGTAACAGCGCTATGGTTAATAGCTGTACCATTAATGGATATGGCTGCAATAATGATCCGTCGAATAAGAAGGGGAGACTCTCCTTTTAAACCTGACCGAGAGCATTTACATCATATATTTCAAAGATTGGGCCTATCATCAACACAAACACTTATAGTTATTTGTCTGATAGCAGCTCTATATGCTGGAATTGGAATCTACGCCGAGATGGTGAACATTGCAGAATATATAATGCTGTATACTTTTTTATTATGCTTTGTGATCTATTTAACCTTATTAAGTAATATATGGAAAATAACCTCGTATATTAGAAGATTCTACCCCTAAGATTAAGTGACTTCAAGTTTTGATTTTCGACAATAAAAAATGAGGTATTATTAAAAACAACATCGTTAAGTATGACAACGTTTAAAAATATCGGCTGTCAAAGCTTAGATTCATAACATTGAGAAGCAGCGTCTCATCGTTAAATAACGATCAGTATTTCCGTTCTAAATGGCCAAGATCAGAATATGATCTTGGCCAATTTTATGTATAAATAATTAATACTATCGTTATTCGACTAAAGATGATCTGCTAATCGATTACGTTACTTATTATAAAAATCACGATACCACTGAATAAACTCAGCCACACCTTCTTTAATACTTACCTTCGGAGTATAACCTGTTACTGCAAACAAATCTTGTGTCTCGGCATAGGTTTGGTAAACGTCACCAGGCTGCATTTCACGGAAGTTCTTCTTCGCTTCAATACCTAGCTCCTCTTCAATCGCCTTTACAAAATCCATCAAGCTAATCGGAGAACCGTGACCAATATTATAAACAGCATAAGGAGCAGAGCTAGTTGCAGGAGAGCCCAATTCTACCGTCCAAACATTATCACGCGTCGGCACCACATCAGCAATACGTACCACCCCCTCAACAATATCAATTACATGGGTAAAGTCACGCCACATATCACCATTGTTATTGATATCAATAGCATCGCCGTCAAGGATATTCTTAGTGAAAATAAATGGAGCCATATCAGGTCGCCCCCACGAGCCGTACACTGTAAAGAAACGTAGGCCTGTGGTTGGAATATCATATAGGTGGGAATAACTGTGTGCCATCAGCTCATTCGACTTCTTGGTCGCCGCGTATAAGGAAACGGGGTGGTCAACCGAGTCAGACGTGGCAAACGGTGTTTTTGCATTTAGGCCGTAAACAGAGCTTGAAGACGCATAAACTAAATGCTCCACTTCATTATGACGACACCCTTCAAGAATGTTCAAGTGACCCACTAAGTTTGAATCAGCGTAGGCATGTGGGTTTTCGATGGAATAACGCACCCCCGCTTGTGCCGCTAAGTGGATCACTCTATCAAATTGCTCAGTTTCAAATAAGTTCGCCACCCCATCACGGTCGGCAATATCGAGTTGAACTAGTTTAAAATTGACATGCTCAATACGAGCCAGACGCGATTCTTTCAACGCCACATCGTAGTAATCGTTGAGGCTATCAACACCAACAACTTGACAGCCTTTGGCCGTTAGTTGCTCAACTACAGCGCTGCCGATAAAGCCCGCAGCGCCGGTTACCAAATACTTCATTATTTTCTTCCTTAATCTGAACCAAACAGATCACGCGTGTACACTTTGTCCTTTACATCAGCCAGTTCTAGAGCCATACGGTTTGAGACAATGACGTCACACCCTGACTTAAACAGCTCGAAATCAGTTAATACTAATGAATTAAAGAACTCTTTTTCTTTGAGCTCAGGTTCAAACACCACAACTTCAATACCTTTTGCCTTGAGCCGCTTCATAATGCCTTGGATACTAGAAGCGCGGAAATTATCGGAACCTGACTTCATAACCAATCGGTAAATACCGACACGTCTTGGGTTTCTTTTGAGAATCGAGTCGGCAATGAAATCTTTTCGTGTGGTATTAGAATCGACAATCGCACCAATTATATTATTTGGAACATCAGAGTAGTTGGCGCGCAGTTGCTTAGTATCTTTGGGTAAGCAGTAACCACCATAACCAAATGAAGGGTTGTTATAATGAGAACCAATACGAGGGTCTAAACTTACCCCATCGATAATTTGACGCGTATCCAAGCCGTGCGATTCGGCGTAAGTATCTAGCTCATTAAAGTAAGCAACTCGCAGTGCCAAATAGGTATTAGAGAACAGTTTTACCGCTTCGGCTTCTGTAGAGTCGGTATACAAGGTTTCAACGTCTTTTTTAACTGCACCTTCTAACAACAAATTTGCAAAAATTTGTGCACGTTCAGAGCGTTCACCGACCACTATTCGAGATGGATGTAGGTTGTCGTATAAGGCTTTACCTTCACGTAAAAACTCAGGAGAAAACATGAGATTCTCACACTCTAACTCTTGCTTAATTCGCGCAGTATAACCCACAGGTACGGTAGATTTAATCACCATAACCGCATTTGGGTTCATTGCCATCACGTCTTTAATCACCGCTTCGACCGATGAAGTATTAAAGTAGTTAGTCTCTACGTCATAATCTGTCGGTGTCGCGATAATCACGTAATCCGCGTTAGAATAAGCTAATTCTTTATCGAGTGTCGCGATGAAGTTTAATGCCTTGTTCGCCAAAAAATCTTCGATTTCAGTATCAACGATAGGAGACAACTGATTGTTCAGTAGCCTCACTTTCTCTTCGATAATATCAACTGCGACGACTTCATGATGTTGTGATAACAGCATCGCATTTGATAACCCTACATAACCTGTACCAGCAATTGCAATTTTCATAATAAACCGAGCTTTAGCTTTAATTGACCAAAAAACAATCAACTCTCTACTGAGATAATAAATAACATTCAATAAGAATATAGGATAAAGTTAATAAAGCTTATTCCTATAAGAAAGTAAAAAAGAGCACTAATGAACAGGATCTGGTTTTGACACTTAGCAAAACCCTTGAAATTTTATTATAACTCATCACACGAGCTTAATCTCTCCCATCCAACCACATACGTAACATAAACGAAAGCTAACGAAACATCCTATAAGCATACTTAATTGCGAAAGTCGGCATCATATTAAAAACCAACCGTAAAGAAACCTTTAATAGATTAACAAAAGAAACTTTCTTCAACTTAATCATATATTTGAACCTAATCGTAAATTCACTCCACGCTTTAGAAAAACCGCGTCGTCTATTCAAGGTTTGATCATTAATTTTAAAATCAAGTAAGACCTGACCAATATTAGCAAATTTATAGCCTCTAACGAGCAGCAAAAACCAAAATGCCATATCCTCACTTAACATTGTATCAGTTGGATAACGGTTGCCGTCTAGAAAAACCTTAGTACGAAACATTACGGTAGGATGTATAAAAGGACATCGAGTAATACTGTAGTTTTCTAAGTCGTCATGTTGTTTAGGTACACATTTTACAGTCAAAGCATATGCAGAGCCAAACTCCCGGCAATAAGTGCCACACACATGGATATCTTTATTTTCTTCAAAAAACTCGACTTGAGTTTCAATTCTATCATTATAAGATAAATCGTCACTATCCATCCTTGCTACATATTCGTAATTACCTTTAACAACATGATCAATCAATCGATTTAGGCCTACAGCAAGTCCTACATTTGATTCACTTTCAACACATTTAACATTATCAATAACACTAAACTGATTAATAACATGTTGCATTTCTTCAGAAACAACTCCGTCTCTAAATATAAAAACATCACATGGTAGTGTTTGCTCTAATATACTAAATACAGCATTTTCAAAGTCTCTTATAGCATCATTTTTATAGACAGAAAGAATTACAGCTACTTTCATCACGATCTCCTTTCCACTTTTGCTCGTTTGAAATCATAAAGGTAAAATAACGAACGTATGACTAAAAGGTAAAAGAACACATATATATACTGAGTTAATGAAAATGATATAAAAATCACTACAAGCACCAGGTAATATAACACTCTAAACTCATTTAAAGAAGACCTTAACCGATTAAAAAATACGAATTTAAACCTCACTTCAGAAGATCGCTCGATTAAATTAATCAAAGGAAAGCTAAAAATAGTATACAATACAACATCAGGACCTAATATAAAAACAATAGGCATTGAGTATCTAAGAAAAACGAGGAAAAAATGTAGGATTAGATTTATCCGACTCCGAACAATATTATATACAAAAAAAACCAAACCAATTAAAAAAATATAAAATATAGATTCATACCCTAACGCAACCCAACCAGAAATCAAAGCAACACAAATTCTAACTGATAGAATCGACGTAATATTACACTCACAATACTTCATCAATTGTGTTGTTAATCTGATCGTAGGGTTCTGTTCCCTCTTTACCGTAAAGACATCATTGTAAATATAACCTATCTCATAAATAGAGTAACAACAAAGCACAATCAATATTAAGTTTGCTATTTCTAAACCACTGCATTGCTCATAATTTAAAACAAATAAAAACTGAGATAATATGTATATTAGAATCCATGATATGAGCTTCGTAATTGACTTCAAACGAGTAAAATAAAAATAACAAAACGGGATATATAATGAAAGCCTACTCGTATTCAATAACATCACTTACACCATTTCTTTTCCAAAATAAAGCATCTTCTAAGCAATCTTTCTTGTAAACTGCAATAAATTTATCGCATAACTCTAAGCAAGGTCTATCTGTTCTATTATCTGTTATAAATGTTATTTTTGCCTCTTTGAAACAGTCATTAATAACACTTTTCTTATCGAAAAGTAAATCACGTTCAAAAAAACCACTCACGCAATAAACACCATCAATTTCTCTAACTTGTAATGTTGATGAATAGTAGCCATTAACTAAAAACTTCCTTGCGGCCACTTTAACGATAATGTCAATAGATGCAGATATGAAGTAGATCTCATCATACTCTTCCCTTATAGATTCTAGCTTATTCTTAACTTGGTCTATCAACTCAATGGTTTCAAGAAACTCGCTAGCTCTAGCTTCTAAATTACTAAAGCTCTCGCCTCTAAGTAAATAAACGCAAGAATATCTAAAAATATCTTTTCCAAAAAATGAAAGATATATTTTACAAAAACATCGAAAAGGAACACTCCTAAATATATACTTGTATACAAACCGTTTATAACCCGACAAATAATAACTTAAAAAATCAAATGTCGTATTGGATTTATAAAACGTCCCGCATAAATCTAACAAGAGGACCTTGTTCATAATCTTGTCAATTCCTTTAGTGTTTCATTCATATCAAACCTTAACGCTTCCTTTCTTATTTTTCTACAATCTGGTAACAGAGTCTTATCGCTAGCAAACCTTAATATTATATCACAAGCATCATGATAACTGTTAATTAAACTCCCAGTATATCCCTCATGAATCGTTTCAATTACCCCACCTTTGTTATAACCAATCGTATATAAGCCTGATAGTTGAGCTTCAATATAACTAAGAGGTAGAGCTTCATCATATCTTGATAACAATAAATATAAATCAGACTCAGAGTAAATTTTGTTTAGTTGACTTCTTGAGCATGACCCTTTGAATATCACATTATCTTTTATAGACGAATTAGCCACCATACGCTTTAATTTATCTATATAATCACCGTCCCCGCAGACTATCCACCTAATAGAAGTATTTTTCCCTATTGCAGAATTCATGACATAGAACTTTTCTTTATAGCCTTTCATTAGAGTTATTCTACTAGCACTAACCACGTTAAAATATGAACTGTTGTTTATATTTCTTCCTTCAATATCAAAAAGGCTTGCATTAACTCCGGCATAAATAATTTTCGACTTTTCAGAAATTGGTAGAGAAGTATGTTTCAAAAATTTATCTTTAATAAATTTGCCAACAAATACAATATTTTTAGATTTTATACAAGCTTTTTGGTGCCATGACTTGAAGTTAAACACCCTTCTACCGATATTTGCAACTCGATCCAAATAAATGTTTTCAATCTCTAAACCGTGAATTATGACCGATGTTTTATCATAATCACTCCGACTAAAGATCAAGGAAGAGCTAATTGTAGGAGCACACTCATTTAATATAATTTCATCATACTCTTTGAGGTCGATATTGTTTTTAAAGTACTTTTTATACGATAAGAACCAAAAGTATGGCATTGTTTTTACTTGATGTATCTTTACTCCAAATGAATTTTGAATACTTTGTTGTTCTCTTGTAATTACAGTTACATCATAGTTATTATCTGAATACCACTGTGATATTTGAAAACCAACCGTACCAACCCCCCCTAAATATGGAGGCCATTCGTGACTAAATATTAAGATTTTTCTCATAGGTTACTCATGCGTTTTTTAAACCTTCCAACAAAAACATAGCCCAAATAATGAACAGTTAAAAGAAAAATAAAGATAGGAAGTGATGTTGCAAAAAGAACTAAAAAGCCATCAATAACAATTAGTTTTGAAATGATATGAGTTACGTCATATTCTATCGCAACAAATAAGATAATCATGGAGATTAGGTTAATTAAAAAAAACACTTCTATGTTACTCTTAATTATTTCCTTATTGCTTTTATAGCACATTACATTTAAAACTAAACTTTTTAACATTGATGTTAAAAATAAATAGAAAAAACCAGACTCTATATTTACCGAGTTATATAAAACAATAGCCGATGGAATTAACGGTATAATAGAGCTCAAAGAAAATGCATAGAATTTCCGCTCTAAAACTATAACAGGAGACAAACTATAATTGAACCCAGACACTACAAATGACAACAATATTAAATAAATATAGTCATAAAGCTCACCATGCTGACCTTTAAAAACATATTCTATAATAGGCTGCTTAAATATATACATCGATATTAATATCGATTGAAACATTACAACATGAAAAGCAAGTAATTTTCTATCATAATATGGCTTGTTGCATTTCATGCTGTTATTAACCCAAATACTTTCATATCTCGAGGGTATAGATATCGCACTAAATGCCAAATAGCTAAAGCCAGAGATAAACGCAAACGATCCTATGCTTTGATAACCATAATCTAACTGAACAAAAACAAGAATAACAAAACTATGTGTAGCAAAAAAACTTAAAGCGTCGCCAATAAATACATCTTTATATCCAATAATGATATTATAGTCTTTCTTTAGTGGAAAGTTACGCCATATTTTCAACGATTCTTCTCTTGCTTTTATTGAAATTACTGATATTAAAACATTTACACACTCGATTGTAATTATTATTAACAGTACAGTGTCTATATCAATTTTCAAAAAAAACAACGATGAAAACTTCAATAAGTTAGACAAAAACCTCAATGTGAATATAGTTTTTAGATATCCTAAATAAAGCAGAATATTATCATAAAATAATGATGACAGACCGACTATTATTAAGTAACAATATAGAACTTCTAAATTCTCTAGATTATTATCATAAAAGGAATAACACACAAAAAATAGTGAGATAGATAATATTTTGAAGGCTACAACCCTACTTATAATTATAAGTTTTAACCTGCTTGATTTTGGTAAAACTCTTTGACAATATGTAGTAATACCGAACCCTGTCATTACTGTACTTAAAGCCAATATAGATGTAATATGAGTGTACTGACCAAATAATTCCGAGCCAAATGTGGTTGATAGCTTTAAGGTGAATAGTGCACCTAGGACTAAGTTTGCTACATTTCCTACATAGTGATAAATAAATGATATCAATTTTTATTCCTAAATAAAGAGACCAAAGCTAATATAAACAATGGATGCATATAGGACAATTTTGTTAGAGTTATACATATGTAATCAGTTTTATTTTTCACAAAAAAAAATGACAACAAGTACAAGCCAAGGCCAATAACCCCCAATTTGATAAAGAGTAAAATCCCCAATCCTAAATCATTTATTGAAGCCAATCTTAGCTCGCCTAAGCCATCACCAGAACTAAGGATAAACAGTTCATTTTCTAATGAAAACAAACCAGGCCCTATAAGTAACAGGTCAGTTTCTCTGTTCAAGATATAATTAACAAGTTCGATTCTCATCAATAATGTAGGGCTATTAAAAATCAATATCAGCTGTTCATAAAAAAACAACACACTAACAATTACAACAAAGGCCCCAAGGATAAGACAACCATATAGTTTAAATGATGATATAGAATTTTTTAACTTAGAAAACAGATAAATCGTACCAAACACTACAGCTGCACTAGAAAAAGTTAGAAAAATACTAGAAACAGCTAACCATCTAATTTTATTACAAACAGTCTCGGACGTTAATTCGTATGTCAATAACAACACAATTATACACCCTGCGTAAGTAGATGGTTCAATATAGCCACCTGAAGCTCGATATTTTAACGGGCCCAATTGAGATAAGTACGTCATATATCTACTCTCTTCACCTGTGAAAAACTTCACATAGTCTATAAAGTAGCCGGATACATACACAGATACGAATTGAATGTAAAATAAAAACAAATGACAGAGTATAACAACAAATAGAGACTTCGATATCAACTCCGAATTAAACCTAATCATGTTATTTACGATCAAAGAAAAAAAGAAGTATAGTGAAAAATTCAATATATAACTTAATATGAAATTTTCATTATCTTCCTGTAACCAAGTTTCGTATACATAACTATAAATAAATCTTGTTATTGATATGAACATTAGAAAAATGACAATAGCTACTATTCTTATATCGACATTTAATTCATTTTTTTTTAAAATAAAAAATGACAACAAAATAAAAAGAACAACGCCTAACCTTTGTACATTCCCGGACAGGCTTACCAATGAGATAAAGAATATAGACAGCGTCAAGGTTACTAAAATAAAAATTTCACTGGACTTATTCATATTTTCTCATTCTTTTATAAATAATATAAATCAGTGGCGTGATCGTTCTAAAAACCACAAGCAATCTAACCAAGTTAGCCAAAACACTTAACGATGTGTCTTTATTGCTAACTACAATGTAACAAACCATAACTAAATCAAAATAAGTTGGTCTTTTTTTCTTATAAGAACTATACCGTATAAATCTATTTACATATTTATTCCTTACAGTATTTTTACTTAACTTTTGGTCTACTGAATGCTTTATAGATGCCATATCACCACTAATTCTATAAAGAAGTAATGGTTCGTTCAAGTTAGCAAAGTCACCATATTCGGATAATTTAAACCAAAGATCATAATCTTGACTTCTTCGTAATGTAACTTCATATCTAATTGAGTGTTCCCTAAAATACTTAGCTCTAACGATAACTGAAGGGTGAGCAAAACAAGATCCGTAAATTAACGCATTTTTAATGCTTCGATTGTCTTCCTTAATCCATTTAATCCTATCTTTTATCGGATTGTTATTGCTATCTATATGCTGTATGTTTGTGCCACATACAGCCACATTTTTGTGCTGCTCCATATAGGATACTTGTTTCTCTATCCTGTTGCTTAGAGAAATATCATCAGCATCCATCCTTGCTATATATTTACCTGCTGCTTCCTCAATTGCACGATTTAAGCTTCCGGCTAACCCCATGTTTTCGTCATTTTTAATAATACGTAATCTTGAGTCTTTATAGGAGTTAATTATACTTAAGCTATTATCTACTGAGCAATCATCTACGATTATAAACTCAAAGTTTTCATATGACTGTTCGATTATGCTGTCAATTGAGTATTTTAAATATTTTTCACAATTATAAACAGCCATCACAATACTGATTAGTGGCAGGTTACTTAACGGTATTTCATTTCGAAATGATGTCTTCATAATTGTTTTTTTCCACCTTGCTCACACATTTGAGGCTATAGTTTTCCATTATTTTATTATTAGCATTTTTAGCCAATTCCTTAGCATCATTAATATTCAAATTCTTAGCTTTAATTAACGAATTTTGTATCGATTGAGATGACACATCGTTTGCTAATACTGCATGTTTCTGGTCCTTTATAATGCTAGATATACCAGGCACCTTTGTAGCAACAATTAAACTACCTACAGCCATCGCTTCCAATAATATTTTGGGGGTCCCTTCGTAATGTGAACACAGGGCAAAATATTTATATTCAGTTAAGGTTTCGGCAACGAGATTATTATCCAGTTTTTTATTAAATTTTGCATCGATCCCGTTTGATTTAGAGAAATCAATTAGTTCACTTTCTAACTCTCCATGTCCATATAAATCAATCCCTAATGATGCCCCTTTGCAAGCCTCTAAAAGTGAGAATAGATTCTTTTGATCATTGTACCTGCCAACATATACAACTCTATCTATTCGACTTTCTTCATATTCGCAATATTGGAATTTATCCGTATCGATATAATTAGGCAACCAAACTACTTTCGAATTATTTTTTTTTAAAATTTTCCATTCATTAACATCTCTAACACTTGCACAAGCACATATGTCAGCATAATTTACTGCTATCTTTTCAATGTTCTTCCAAAAAAAACACTGTAGGTGTTTTTTTTGCCTTTCTAAAAAGTACGTTAATGAATATCCTGTTCTTAAATAAATTGTTTTTTTATATAAAAGCTTTGAAATCAATACGGGTATGCAAGAGCTTAATTGATTAGTCTTAAGAACATCTAGCTTCTTTATTTCTTTATTATAAATAATTGGCATTGCTAGTTGATATATACGACGCCCAACTTTATTATCAAAAGCCTTTGGCATTGGGTGGACAACTATATTATCACCACATACACCTTCTTTTTTTAACTTATCGTAATAATACCTATCACAGCTTCCATACGTGAAAACATGTAATTCTTTAATGCTTTTATCTGCAATCAACTTTTTATATATATCAAACTCTCTATATGCTAACCCTGTAGCATACCATTGCTGTAATGATGTACACTTACTAAACATTAATCCGACGTTATAGCTCATAGTCACCTGCTTTGAATTAATATAAAATCACACTTCAATTTAATCCCGAATTCAGCTGCGAAGTGCGACACTCGCCAATATCAAGCAGCAATGCCATTTCTTTAAAGACAATCGCTGGTTGCTTGAAATCTAAACGCTTTTTCGAACGAAAATTTATCCGCGATAAAGTGAATTCAATATCGCTATCTGTTACCGTTGTGAGGTCGATTCCTTTCTTCACATATTGCCTTAAAAGACCGTTAGTACTCTCATTGGCTCCACGCTCCCAAGAACTATAAGGATGGGCAAAGTAAACATCAGCCTCCAACGCCTTTGCGATGGTTTCATGACCTGTAAACTCTCTCCCGTTATCTGCCGTGATGGTATGGACATGTTCCTTATAAGGCATGAGTAGCTCGATGGTGGCTTTGATGACATCATCTGCTGACTTCGATGGCACTTTCTTGACCACGTAAAATCGTGTTTTACGCTCTAAAATTGTCATCATAGCACCAGTGCCATGTTTGCCTAATACGGTGTCGATTTCCCTATCACCCAATCGCTCCTTGCTGTCAGCGATTCTTGGCCTATCATCGATAGAAACAGCATTCTTGATCGCTGGCGCTTTCTCTTTTCTACCGCGACGATACCGCTTGTGACCTTGCCTCAAGTGGCGATATAACTTGCCTCCCAGGCATTTATCCTGTGCAACAAATCGGTAAATCCACTCATGGCTGACAGCGGCACCGACTCTAGTTAATACACTGGAAATCTGCTCTGGACTCCAATCCGATTCTAAAAAGAGGCGGATAAAATCAACACGCTCCTTTGGTATTCTATATTTATGTGCTGATGTGCGTTTTTTGATTGAGAATACTTGAGCTTCGTTTGGCCAATAATGACTGCCATTGCTGCCACGTTTAAGCTCCCGATAGACCGTCGAGCGATGGCACTGAACGGTTTTAGCAATTTCAGAAACTGCCCCCGTTCCAAAAGAGCAGAAATCTTATATCTTCTGTCTTCGGTCAACTGCTGATAATTAATGGTGGTACTGCTTGTTTCTTTGGCGAGAAGAGCGTACTACTTTCAGCAGTTGGCTGCCTCTTCTACACCTTCTCGTAAATGTTACATCGAAAAATTCTTTGATGGTGACTATGTCTCAGTAGCTGTTGCGCCAATGCCTTTCAGTGGCAGTTCACCAATTTTATTTAGTCGCGTACGCCTACCCATTACTTCGATGAGCTTGTCCTGACCTTTGCTAATCCAGCTCTAGTTGACTTTTATTGACTTAGCCGGAAGTACAGTGCTTCTGGAGGGGAACCTTTGAGCCTCTTGTATAATAAACCATTGTGATGCAACCCTTATTAACACCCACTACACTATAGCGAATATCCAATCCAGCTTCTACATAGACAATAATTTTGTGAGACTAAAGAAGTGTTCTCCGGCTTCAGCTTATCTGACTGTAGGCACAAGTAGTACATCTACCAGTACTACTTGTATATTGATTAAAGCTATTAACTAATCTCTCCTTTATTGTTTAGAATCACTTTCAGTTCCTTGGATCACTTCAATTATTTTTTTGGCTCTAGCTTCATATGTATGCTGTCTAACAAATTTTTGCGCGTTGTTAATTATCGGTAAGCGTACATTTTCATCTTGCGCTTTCTCAAGCACTAGTGAAAAGTCGCTCATATCTTCCTTAAACATAAGACAATTATCCCCATCCTTCATTATTCCATTATATGAATCAACTTTCGGGCATATTATTAATGTCCTGGAAGCCATGAGTTCAAAAAATCTAGTGTTAAATATGCCAATAGCTGAAGGTGTATTTAAAAAGCTCTTAAATCTTCTAAGAAATTTTGCATATTTATTCCCATGAGGAAGAAGGCTTTGTCCTAATAAATTTTTCGCACCAAACTCTGCCCAGTAAATATTATAACCTAGATATTTTTCTTTGAAAAAACTCTTTCTTAATATTACCTTTCTATCGTAATTTGATTTTAAGTTTTTATATTTATCTAAAAATATTTCATTTTTAACTTTACTTCTAAAGTCTAGGTGTTTCATATGTAAACCACCAGTAAAACCAAAGTCATAATCTTTCGGTTCGTTATTATAGCCAAACCTAGCTAAATCAACCGCAAAATGACTTTGAACAAATCTAATCCCTACTTCTTCCTCCCATAATTTAAAGTTAGGATGAACTGTTACAATAAGGTCAACACTTTGCAACTTTGCATAATCAAAACGCAGTTCTAATTTTTTATATTCTTTGTTTAGATAGTATATTTTTTTGACAGAATCGATTTTTTCTAATCTTATGTTGCAATGTGGGTCTACATTGTCATCTGATTCATCATCATCCCAACTAGTTGAAAAGACTATAATATCTAAATCTTCTTTTTTAAATGGTGATTTTTCTATAACCGAATCAATGTCATCATCATTATTATAACCAGGGTAGCCTGGACCATAAACAAAGCAATTGGTTGTTTTTTTCCAGCCTTTAACTATATCATTATGATAATAGCCGGATTTATATTTACTGTAATTTTTTGATAGTATTATAGTGTTCAAAATTAACCTTTATATAAATATCATGTGCTTTCGGCATTCCAAAAAGATAGAGAACTTCAGATTGAGACTAAATTTTATAATGCCTGAATTAAATTGCGAAGTGCGGCACTCTCCAATATCAAGCAGTCACTGCCATTTATTTAAAGATAATCGCTGATTGCTGAAGTCTAAACACTTTTTCGGTCGATAATTTATCCGTGATACAGCGAATTCAATATCGCTGTCTGTTACCGTTGTTAAGTTGGTTCCTTTCTTCACGACTGCCTTAAAAGCCCGTTAGTATTCTCATTGGCTCCACGCTCCCAAGAGCTATAAGGATGGGCAAAGTACACATCGGAATCCAACGCCTTTGCGATGGTTTCATGGCCCGCAAACCCTCTCCCATTATCTGCCTTGATGGTATGGATATGTTCCTTATAAGGCATGAGTAGTTCTATGGTAGCTTTAGTAACATCATCTGCTGATTTCGATGGCACCTTCTTGAACTCGTAAAATCGTGTTTTACGCTCCAAGATTGTCACCATAACACCTGTGCCATGTTTGCCTAATACGATGTCGATTTCCCAATCACCCAATCGCTTCTTACTGTCAACGATGCTTGGCCTATCATCGATAGAAACAGCATTTTGGATCGCTGGTGCTTTCTTTTTTCTACCGCGACGATACCGCTTGTGACCTTGCCTCAAGTGGCGATATAACTTGCCGCCTAAGCGTTTATCCTGAGCAACAAATCGATAGTTCCACTCATGGCTGACTACAAGAGCGACTCCAATTAATACACTGGAAATCTGCTCTGGAATCCAATCCGACTCTAAAAGGAGGTAGATAAAATCAACACACTCCTGAGGTATTCTATATTTACGCGCCGATGTGCGTTTTTTTGATTGAGAATACCTGGGCTTTGCTTGGACAATAATGACTGCCTTTGCTGCCGCATTTAAGCTCCTGATATACCGTAGAGAGATGGCACTGAATGGTTTTAGCTATTTCAGAAACCGAAACCTCCCGTTCCAATAGAGCTGAAATATGGTATCTTCTTCCCTCGGTCAACTGCGGATAATTCATGGTAGTACTGTTTGTTTCTTTGACGAGAAGAGCGTACCACTTTCAGTAGTTGGCTTCCTCTTCTACACCTTTCCATAAATGTCGTACTTATTATCTGAAATCGTGTGTACTATGTTAAATTTAAGAGTATAGAGCATAATTATTACACTCTATACTTCATGTCAGCCTTTTAAATATTATCGAACAGCACTACTCATTCCCGGGGTAAAATCAGCATCGTTCTCAATTAGCTCCCAGTTATCTTTGAACCACTGGACATTTTCTTTAAAGCCTTCTTCAAACGTAATCATTGGCTTATAACCAATCAAACGCTCCGCTTTATCAGTACAGGCTAACATTCTTTTTTTAGTATCCCATGTCCTTCTTGGTTTGAATTCGATGTTATCTTCATTAGATGCGGCAATATTTACAGCCTTAGCCATATCAGCAATAGATATTTCTCGGCCAGCAGATAAATTGAAATTCTCACCGATAGCATCATTATAAAAACCGGATTTAATCAAACCTTGCACAAGATCTAGAACATACGTGAAGTCCCTTGTTTCCGAACCATCTCCAGTAATCGGTAACGGTTTCTTTTTCATCGCCCAATAAATAAAATTTGGAATTACATTTCTGTATTGACCAGGGATTTCTCCAGGCCCATAAGAGTTAAAGAATCTACAATTTACAGTATTCAAACCATAATTATGGTGATAGAAGTTACAATACATTTCTCCCGTCATCTTATTAACCTGGTAAGGTGTTGTAAGATGCATCGAAATAAAGTCTTCTTTTACAGGCAACTGTGCAGAAGAACCATACACAGCACAGCCACTTGATGCATATACAAAGCGGCTAACACTTGCCAGTCTAGAGTACTCTAAAAGTTTAATTTGGCCAATAACGTCAACTTCTGCTGAAATTTCAGGATAGTCAACAGAGTTTTGGTTCGCAAAAAATGCAGCAAGGTGAAAAACGATATCTATATCTTCTTTAAAGACTCTTTTCATATCAACATCACTTCGAACATCACCTTTAACAAACATAACATTTGTTAAAGGTGTTATATTCCAATTAGACTCAGTTTTAGAGGAGCTCAAATTATCTAATATAACAACCTTACCATGTGGCCCGACTAACTTAGATAGCATAATTATTAAATTACTTCCAATAGCACCAGCACCACCAGTAACTAGTACGTTTTTATCAGTGTAATACTCCAATAAGTCACTATCAAAACCAACCTTATCAAAATACTCTTCTACAATTCTTAACCTTTGTTCGTATACAGGCTTCATATTTACTTTTCCATCATTTGGTTACTAAGTTGTCACAGATTTTTTCGCAAGTCTTACCATCACCATATGGGTTATGTGCAAAGCTCATCATTTGGTAAGCTGCTTTATTTGTTAGCAATACATTTAAATTGTCAACAATAGTCGTCACACATGCCCCTACTAACTTAACTGTCCCCGCTTCAACAGCTTCTGGCCGTTCTGTCGTATCGCGCATAACTAAAACTGGTTTCCCAAGGGAAGGAGCTTCTTCTTGAATACCACCAGAATCTGTCAAAATGATGTGGGAGCGCCCCATCAAATAGACAAAAGGTAAATACTGTTGTGGTTCTATTAAATAAACGTTGCTTATATCACCTAAAATGCGATTTACAGGTTCTCGAACATTTGGGTTTAAATGCACGGGGTATACAACCTGAACCTCTTGATGCATTTTAGCTATTCGAGCTAACGCCTCACATATACTTTCAAATCCCTTACCAAAACTCTCACGTCGGTGACCAGTGACTAATATTAATTTTTTACTGTCATCCAGAAAAGAAAACTGGCTTGAAAGCTCTGCGTTCAAAGCTTTGTCTGAATCAATTTTCCCCTTCACCATCAAGAGAGAATCTATAACTGTATTACCAGTCACGTAGATATCATCCACGCTGACGTTTTCTTTTAATAGGTTATCTTTTGAAGATTGAGTAGGTGCAAAGTGGTACTTAGTTAACGCACCAGTTAGGCGTCGATTGCCTTCTTCTGGCCACGGCGAGTACATATTACCGGTACGGAGGCCGGCCTCTACATGACCAACTTCAATTTGTTCATAATAAGCAGCTAAACTGGCAGCAAAAGTGGTTGCTGTATCACCATGAACCAACACAACGTCTGGCTCAAAATCTTGAAGAATCGGCTTTAATCCTTGAACAATGCGCGCTGTTACATCATTGAGTGTTTGACCGACTTTCATCAAATTTAAATCATAATCCGGCTTGATGTCGAATAGATCTAAAACTTGATCTAGCATCTCTCGGTGCTGAGCGGTTACGCAACACTTTGCTTCAAAGCGCTCATCAGCATCAAGAGCATGAACAAGAGGTGCCATTTTGATTGCTTCAGGTCGAGTGCCAAAGACCGTCAAGATTTTTTTCTTAGCCATAATAGAGTTGTCACTTATTTTACGTTGAAGGGAGCTATGCCCTTTAAAATTGAATTCAATAACCACAAAAACATCCCAGCTATTCTTCAGATCCTGAGACATTCTTCATCCGTTTTGAAACCGTAGGTTCTCGCCTATCTTACATTGAAACCTAGATTATACTTATTTATCAAAACACCCTATTTCTTTAAGTGTCCCGCTTAGGTATGCTACCGCCCTTAGGTCTAGCTCCTAAAGGCAATAACTTCACAGTTCAACCGCTTTAATGCAGTTTTTAATTCGAGCAAACTTTAACAAAGTAGGTGCAAATTAACCAGTTTAAATTTTATCTGGTTTGAACAAAACTCTAAGCAGGATAGACTTTGTTTCGTAATCAAATTTAGTGATAGAGCCATCCAGTTTCGTTTATCTTTCGGTCAACACAACAAACGAGCAGCTCCAGTTAGACTGGATACCGCATTAAGCGACGTATTGTTTTCAAACTTAACTGGGCTTAGATACCCAAGAGCCCTGTGCCTTCTTGTTCAATTATAATCGACTTCGACATATTCAAAAAGTGCTTGGCGCATCACTTCTCGCGTCATTATCGGTCGTATTGGACGGCTTCTTCTCAGCGACTGATGTGATGATATCGCTCAACACCGACATTGCTGATAAGCCGCGTTTTTTGCCGGTTTCGATAAGTGTATGAATACGACTACGGAATTTATCGCCTGCATCCGAGGTCGTTCCAAAGCTGATTTTCCTTTGAATGACAAAACCTCTAATACATCGCTCAGCTTCATTATTAGTTAAGGGGATTGAGGTTTTCTTGAGGAAACCCACAAGCTTTCTCTATGCTTGATCAGTAACTTGCATCGTCCCCGATACCGTTTGACCATAACATCTGTCCCTTTATTCAACCAATGATCGAACGATTTTTGTAGCCTGTGCATTCGCCGCAAATACAGTGAATAATCCAATTCACCTTGCTCGTAACGATGCTGAGTATGGAAAATGGCGTTCGTCAGCAAACAAAGATGTTTGCCAATATAGGCGGTGTGGCCACCGCCACTATAATCCGCCATTTGTTGAAGATTGCGCTTCACATGCGCCCAACATAAAAGGTGACGGTCTGCGGCTATCCAGTTATAGCTTGAGCACTGGTCGCTAACTACAATGCCTGTATAATCTTCATCAATGACCTTTTTCGCTGATGAGGCCGAGCGTGAATACAGTATTTGTTCATAGACAAGGTCATCACTGGCCACTAACCAACACCAACGAAGGCTTTGCTCATCATTTCTATGGTGAGAGGTTTCGTCGGCATGAATCAAAGGGGCTTTCTTTAACGCTTGTTTTATCGCTTGATGCAATGGAGTCAACATTGAAGCGACTTTAGTTTGCGCTTCGCTAATCGCACCGACCGAAAAGGTTGTGCCAAGCTGTCGGCGTTTTTCAAGGTAGTTGTCATCATTCGCTTGTTTACTAAGCAGCTTCTCTTTCTGGATTTAGGTGAATGTCACCAACAGGTTCACAGTTTCTGATATCACCTGGCCAGCGTTCAGGGTTTAGC
>NZ_JBGOOI010000059.1:0-28320 GCF_041439605.1 Vibrio sp. 1F169
ACCATATCACTTACTACCGTTTTTGTTTTGAGTTCCCGCTAATCCGCGATGAACCAAAAGTTATTCAGGCGCGGCTAAATTGGGAGAGTCATTGACACATCTTTGTCCAATAGTGTGTGAGCGCCGTTAATTTCGATGACTAGAATGCTCGACCCTCGCAATACTTGAAATAATAACAGATAAACAAAGCTTGACCTCAATGCTAAGTATATGGTCATTTGAAGGCTCATTAGTTCATATCTTTTGTCGAAGTAGAACTCAAAATCACACTGACATCTCTACCGATGGGCTTGTAAATTTCATGGGGTTTCAGATTAGTTAGTTGTTTGGCGATCTTTTAGGATGACGTTTAATGCATCAGTAGCTAATTCAGCATCACGTAATTGTCTTGTTCTAACAATATGCTTTAATACTCTGCCCTTCAGGTCAGTTAATGATACTACGTACCATTGTTTAAATTTTCGCTTCCAACTTAATAACTTTACTTCTTCTATTTGATTGTAGTAAACGCGTTCACCAACATTTCTTGTTGTTGTATTACTTGAAGCAATTACAACTGCATTACTATTACCAAAACTTGTACCAGTACCTACTGACTTTGACACAGTACCGAAGTCCCAACCGATATAATGTTCAGTCATAACAAAGTAATCTGGTTTCCAGTTACGGTGCTGTGTCATAACCATCTGCTCTACAACTACATATGCCTGTTCTAATGACATATCTTTTGGTTGATAAGCCATTGGTACTGTTCCGCACCCTGATAAAGTCGCCACTAATAGTAAACTCAATAGGTAACGCATTATTGTACTCCAAGTGTATTTGATTGAGGCATTCTCATATCCTTAATTATGCCATCTTTCAAACGCTTATAAAGTGGTTTAAGTAATAGTGAGCTTAGTGAATTGGACATTTAGCCACAGGATTGGAGTGGGTAAGTAAAACTGGGAATTTAAATCAATAGCGCTTATCCGAAGTCTCATTTTCCGCTGGAAACCGAAACACGTCTTCGTCAAATTCCGTGCTAGCAGGTACCAGGATATTCCGTGATTGTTAAGTTCGATGAAGGGATAAAGCCTTCAAATCAACCTAAGTATGTTTTGAGAATGTGATTAAAAAGGCTGAATCAATAAATTGATCAGCCTCTATCGATTTATTCCATTAAAGGTAGCGGCTTCTTAAATGATCTTTGAAGTATTGCGCATTCAAGGTTTCACCCGTTGCGCCTTTCACCAAATCATCGGTGCTCAGCAGGCTGCCCTTGCTCCAAATATTCGATTCTAACCAAGTGAAGATAGGTGATAGATCACCACTTTCAATCACAGAGTTCACATCCACCGTTTTCTTCATTGAAGCCATGAACTGAGCCGCGTACATCGCACCTAGTGTGTAAGAAGGGAAGTAACCGAATGCGCCGTCTGTCCAGTGGATGTCTTGCATACAGCCGTTAGTGAAGTTGCCTTGAGTGCTTAAACCAAGGTATGACTGCATCTTAGTGTTCCAAAGTTCAGGGACATCGGTGTGTTTGATTTTGCCGTTGATCAAGTCACGCTCAATCTCGTAGCGCAAGATAACGTGTGCAGGGTAGGTGAGCTCATCAGCATCCACACGGATGAAATCTTTCTTCACGCGAGTGTAGATCTTCTGGAAGTTCTCTTTTTCAAACTCTGAGCCAGAGAATTGCTGCCCCGCCAAGTTTGCTAAGTGTCCAATGAACGGGTCACTGCGGCCGACTTGCATCTCGAAGAACAGAGATTGAGATTCGTGGATACCCATAGAGCGCGCTTCGCCCGCCGGTTGGCCTGCTAGGTGTTTTGGTAAGCCTTGTTCGTAACGCGCGTGCCCTGTTTCATGCACTATACCCATTAAGCTTTGAACGAACTCCGCTTCGTCGTATCGGGTTGTGATACGCACGTCTGAAGGCACGCCGCCACAGAATGGGTGAACACTTTCATCCAATCGGCCGTGTTCAAAATCGAACTGAAGCAGCTTCATCACTTCTAAACCAAGCGCTTTCTGTTTCTCGGTCGAATAGATGCCAGATGGCGCATTAAATTGCTCGCTCGACTGCTTTTCGATCACTTCATCAATCAGGTTTGGCAGCCAAGTTTTAACGTCTGCAAACAAGGTATCAAGCGAAGCAGAGCTAGTACCCGGTTCATAGATATCCAGCATGGCATCATAAGGCGTTAGATTGGCTGCGTCTGCGCGAATCTGCGCTTCTTCACGAGATAGCTCAACCACTTCACGCCAGTTCTTTTCGAATCCAACCCAGTCGTTGTTACCACGTTGGCTGCGCCATGCATGTTCACATTTTGAACCTGCTAGAGATTTCGCTTCCACCAGTTTTTCTGGAAGTAGGTTAGCTTGTTGCCACTGGCGTTTAATTTCGCGCAGAGACGATTGTTGTTCGTTGTTCAGCGCTTCGTTTTCAGCGTCTGCAATCCAATCTCCAAGTTGTGGTTGCGTCATCAACCCGTGAATATGAACTGAAAGCTCGGCCATCGCTTCGCTACGTGCTTGGTTACCACCTGCAGGCATCATTGAAGCTTGGTCCCAACCACAAATCGAGGCTAGGTGTTGAAAGCGTGAACATTTTTGAGAGTGCTCGACTAGTTTTTTGAATGCGCTCATTTGACTACTCTTAATTTGGTTTCTGTAAATGATCCTTAGGACTGCGTCAGCGTTAAGGTTCATCTCTCATGTACTTTGATTAGGGCTCTACTTTTAAAAGACGCTGACCTTCGGAGTCGAAGATATAGCGAGAAAAGCATGAGGCGGTACGATGCCTTGAATTTACTATTTCTTAACAAATTAAACTGTTCTATTGTGCACAAAATCAGTGAGTTGTATAGCTGGTGGCAATTGTTGCTTGCGAATTGTTCAGATACACGGTATTGATGATAGATCGCTGAACAAGAATGACAATGATATGGATATTTTGAACTTTGAGGCATTTCTAATTGCCATCACTATTTTAACGCTAACGCCGGGTTTAGATACGGCATTGGTAATTCGCAACACGAGCCGTTCTGGCTTGGCTGACGGTTGTATGACGAGCTTTGGTATTTGTAGCGGCTTATATGTACACGCGTTTTTCTCTGCTGTGGGTATTTCTGCAATCCTCGCTCAATCAGCTGAACTTTTTCAAGCCGTTAAGATGGTGGGTGCGGTTTACCTGATCTGGCTTGGCTTAAGCAGTTTACGAGCTTTGATGAAAAACGGTGGCGGTTTGAAGGTGGGTGAACAAGCTCAGCAAGCATACAGTGCTAAGCGTTCTTTGCGTGAAGGCTTTTTATCTAATGTGCTGAACCCAAAAACGGCAGTTTTCTATTTGGCCTTTTTACCTCAGTTCGTCAACCCTGAAGGTTCGCCTTTATTGCAATCTATGTTGATGGCTTCGGTACACTTTATGATTGCGATGGTGTGGCAATGCGGTTTGGCAGGGGCACTTAACTCGGCTAAAAACTTGCTTAAGAATGCGAGCTTTATGAAGTGGATGGAAGGCGTGACGGGCATGGTGCTGGTGGGGCTGGGTGTGAAGCTTTTAATGGAAGAACCTAGCTAAGTCATAGTGACTTAGTTTATTGGAATCTAAATCACTGGCACATAGCCATTAGTTTTATAATAAAACGCCCGCACATTATTGCGGGCGTTTTTGATCGCTCAATTCTTATTATGCTTTAACTGCTTCGCAATCCTTTGAGGAAGTTAACGGTTTGAAGAATAGCTTGGTTTCTTCGATAACAACATGGCGCAGTAAGATAAGCCCAATTAGGTTCGGAATTGCCATTAGGCCGTTCACGATATCCGCCATTATCCAGATCATGTCGAGCTTTAAGAATGCACCAGAAGCAACCAAGGCGATGAAGATAATCTTGTAAGGCAATACTGCTTTGGTACCCAGCAAGAAAACAACACAGCGCTCACCGTAGTAGTTCCAACCTAAAATTGTTGTAAACGCAAAGAAGATTAAGCCAACAGAAACCAACATAGGGCCAAGGGTGTCTGCATTCAAACCAACAGCGAACGCGTGAGTGGTCATCGCAGCGCCAGAAAGGTCCGTCTGCCAAGCGCCTGTTAAGATAAGTGCCAGACCTGTCATCGTACAGATGATGATGGTATCGAAGAAGGTGCCTGTCATAGAGACAAGTCCTTGCTTCACACATGAGTCTGTTTTAGCCGCTGCTGCAGCCATTGGTGCGCTACCTAGGCCAGATTCGTTCGAGAACACGCCACGAGCGATACCTGATTGGATAGCAAGCATGATGCTCGCACCAAAGAAACCACCAGTTGCTGCTGTGTTGGTAAACGCAGAAGTCACAACAAGGGTAATGGCATTCAGTAGTTGGTCTGCATTTGAAATCAGAACGCTTAAACACGCGACGACGTACATCACCGCCATCGTAGGAACGACTTTCCCTGCTACTTTAGCGATAGATTGAATACCACCAAGGGTTACAACCGCCACTAGTATCGTGAGGACAACCGCTGACATTTCACGTGAAGCGCCAAATGAGATTTGAGTTGCGTCTAAGATAGCGTTTACTTGTGGGAAGGTACCGATACCGAAGCAAGCAACACCGAGCGCGAAGACAGCGAACATGACAGCTAAGATTCGAGAGCCCACACCGTATTGCAGGTAGTACATTGGGCCGCCAACCATTTCGCCATTGCTATCGGTTCTACGGTATTTAACAGCAAGTAGACATTCTGCGTATTTGGTCGCCATACCAAATACAGCGGCAAGCCACATCCAGAATAGGGCGCCAGGGCCACCAATCTTGATTGCGGTCGCTACGCCTACAATATTGCCTGTACCAATCGTTGCGGAAAGCGCTGTACACAAAGCGGCGAAGCTTGATACGTCACCCGTACCGGATTTGTCTTTGCTGAACACCATTTTTAGCGCGGTTGGGAGGTGTCTAAACTGGAGTAAGCCTAAGCGAAAAGTAAAATAGATACCTGTACCCACTAGCAGAATAAGTAGTGGTGGTCCCCAAACGAATTGGTTGATGGTTTGTAGTGTAGCTTGTAGGTGGTTCATAGATTCCCCTTAATAAATATAAAATTTAAGGAGAAGAGGGAAGGCAGTGCAGATCACAGGGATCGGGAGCACTACTTAATACATACGGATTTCTAGATAGAATTCTTTTGTTAATTAAGGCTGTTGCTTTCCACTCCTCTGTCCTTTTGCCTGAGAGTTTCACTTAGCGAATCACTTATAGATAAGTAACGGGCACTAAGCTTGCTCCTTCGGCGACCGCTTGCTACAAAAAAAGTAGTACGGTTCTCTCCAGAGGTTCCTCCAACGACAGTCCTCACTTTTCTGGATTTCTCCAGCATAAAGCACCTGAAAGATTTACTTCTTCGGCGGGTTTATCTAACTAAATGTTAATATTTAGTTAAAAACCACTCTCCTGCAGTCTTCATCGGAACAATTACCTAAATAATTAGGTAATCTGTAGGCGTATCCTAGATCATATAAAATGTGATGTCAGCTACAAAATATCTGTTTGCTCAAATGTTGTTCAACTAAATGATCAAACAACGAGTCTCTGACGTAACTTGCTTATTTAAATGGTATAAAATAGAGAAACAAGGAGGAGTTATGACTCGATTAATAGCGATTGTTTTTTTATTGGCTTTGGCATTTGTGCTGTTTCGTTACCGGACAAACGAAAAACTGCAAAAATGGGTAGTGATAGTTATCGTTAGCAGCTTCCTTTTGTATACTGCCAGCCTGATGATTTCGGAGTTAACTCGTTAAGTCTGTCTGTAAGCAGATAGGATAAACGTGTTAGCAAAGCTCAAGTGCTTCTGGCTTGGGCAATAGGTTTAACTGAGCTTAAAGTATCAGTATCAGTATCAGTATCAGTGACCGTGTAACGTTAAACAAATTTTTGGGAGTACCCGCTAGTGAACCAGCAATCTGGACAAGGCGAACAAGATGAAGTGGTTGTTATTGAGGAACGCGATAAACGTAGTCAGCTCTATATCGGCATTGCTGCGGTTATCGGTTTGGCGTTAGGCGGCTTAATCGGATCTACAGTCACGGCTTCGAAGTGGGAATCCACTTATCAGGTACTAGAAACTCGTTATCAAGAACTGCGTGATAGTAAAACTCAGTTGGTGACATCAGTTGAAGAGAAAGTGGCAAAAGTTGATACCGAAATTGATGCGAAAGTAAAAGCTGCTCTAGTGAAACAGGCAGAAGAGCATCAAAAAGAACTCCAAGATTTAGCGAAACAATCTGCAGTTTTAGAGAAAGCAAACTACTCGTTAGAGCAGCAGTTAAACGAACAGAAGCAAACGTTAGAACAAACTCAACAAAATAATCAAAAGTTGAGCCGTCAAGCTGATATGCAGTCGACCCTTTTTGAACGTTCGCGTGAGCTTTTCCGCAAAGAATTACAGATATCTCAAGAGCTTGAAAAACTCGAGAAAGAAAGAGATGACATCGAACAGAATCTTGGTTCTTTGAAGAAAGCGTGTGATGTTTTCTTAGATGGTACGTCATGGGATACAAAATCTGACGCCTGTGAGAAACAGGATAATGCCAATTCCCGCTTAAGTGACATCAGACAAATGATTGAAGTTCACACCATGGATATCAAGCAGATCAAGACTCTCACTGAAGAGATGGGTCTATAAGCTGAGCGCTTAATATAGCCATATCACGACTACTTGCAGTAAGAATTTGAACGCCCACATCGCACACGTGATGTGGGCGTTTTGCGTTCTCACCCCCTAAATGGCTAAGATGCGCTTTACATTGTTATTTCTGAAATTAGTGATTAGATACGTAAAATTGATCTTGATATGTGCTTTGTTGGGTAGTTGGTGACTTTGCACGCATATTTACACGCCAGAAAATTAGCATAATTGTTATGTTCTAGGATGAATATGTGGTTTGTTGCCACTCGGTGATTAGACTATCTCAAAGGACAAAGGACAAAGGACAAAGGACAAAGGACAAAGGACAAAGGACAAAGCGATGCCTGAATATTTGTGCGAGACTTGTACCGTAGCTTATTGCTTTGATGATTGTAATTCGACATTGGCGCAACGAGAAATGATTGAAGTAGAAGAAGTCTTGGATCGTAAACAAGTAAGCCAAGATCCTGAACGGCGGCTTAAACAAGAAAATTCAGACATAAAAAATCCCTACAAGCACAGCCTGTAGGAATTTTGTACGTTGCAATACTGTTCTCGCTTTCTCAAGCAAAGGGTCTTACAAAAATTTTTAGAACAGTGTTATTCGACAATAAATTATTGACGAGTCACTATTTTTCGTAAGTTTTGATTTCGCCAGATTTAACTCGAGCAACAAATGATTGCAGTTCTTTCTTCACAACAGGCATTAGGAAGTACAGGCCTAGAATGTTGAAAATAGACATCGCAAAGATAGCTGCGTCAGAGAAGTCGATTACCGCGCCAAACTGAATCGTCGCACCGATAACAACAAACACACAAAACATCACTTTAAAAATCAGTTCCGTTGTTTTGCCTTCACCAAATAGGTAAGTCCACGCTTTAAGACCGTAGTACGACCAAGAGATCATGGTAGAAAACGCGAACATGATTACCGCTAGAGCGAGTGTGTATTTGAACACTTCTGCCGTTTCAGTAAACGATGCAGCAGTAAGCGTTACACCCGTTAAGCCAGAACCATCGAATGGACCTGTATTTAGACCAGCGATAGTGATAACCAAGGCTGTCATTGTACAAATGATGACTGTATCAACGAACGGTTCTAATAGTGATACTAGACCTTCAGTGATTGGCTCTTTTGTTTTAACCGCTGAGTGAGCGATAGCTGCTGAACCTACACCTGCTTCGTTTGAGAACGTTGCACGTTTTAGACCTTGGATTAAGGCACCAATGAATCCACCAACCACACCTTCGCCAGTAAACGCACCTGTAAAGATTGCACTGAACGCAGGACCCACTTGATCAAGATTAGAACCGATAACAATCAGAGCCATACCGATATACAGAGCAGCCATCCAAGGAACAACTTTTTCCGTTACCGATGCGATAGAAGGCATACCACCAACAATCACAGAGAAAACTAAAGCGGCGAGTACAAGGCCTGTGATGACACCGTATTCACTTGGTACATCGAATGCGTAAGTTAACATGGCATGTGCTTGGTTAGCTTGGAACATGTTACCGCCGCCCAATGCGCCTAAAATACACATTAATGCAAAACCAATAGCAAGGGCTTTACCTAGTCCACCCAACCCTCTTTCACCAAGACCTTGGCTTAGGTAGTACATTGGACCACCGGAAACGACACCTGAAGGTAGGATAGTTCGGTATTTCACACCTAAGGTACACTCACAGAACTTAGACGCCATACCCAGAAGACCACACAAGATCATCCAGAATGTTGCACCAGGACCACCAATTGCGAGAGCTGCACCCACACCGGCAATATTACCAAGCCCAACAGTTCCAGAAAGCGCGGTTGTTAACGCTTGAAAGTGAGAAACTTCCCCTTCGTGTTTGGAGTTAGGGTCTGTGTACTTACCTTTAATAATGTCTATGGCCATCCCGACACGTTTAAATTGAACAAAGCCAAAGTAAACAGTAAAGATGATCGCAGCGAGCAGTAACCAGCCAACAATAATTGGGAAGTTTGCTTCACCTACCGGTACGCTTTTAAATATCAGTCCAACGAACCAACCTGTATATTCGTTGAAAAAACCATCAACACTTTGACTTAAGTTACTGATAGCTTGATTAAATGATCCTTCTTCTGCAAATGCACTGGAACTAAATAATAATATAAACCCAAAAAATAATTCACGTATGTTTTTCATGGTTTTCCCTGTCTTTTTATTAAATTATGTTTGTTGCTGTTGTGTTTTTTCTATTTGATTTTTTACATTTCAGCGACTTATTTATTGCAATTCGACGGCAACATAAACGGCTGTAGCTAGGTCGAAAAATGAAATAAATATGAGTACTGATCTTGCTTTGTATGGATATCCTTTTGGTATGTGAACCAATAAGACTATGGTATTCGGCCTACCAAGCCCTACTGATAATCCTATACATAAAAATAATACCCTCAAAGAAATTTTTACAATAAATTTACAATTGTTCGGGTTTTGTCATTGTTTTGGAATAAGTCGATGCTTTTTAGGTTGCAAAAGGCATATGCAGTAGCGGTTATAGCGACGGGCTAAGGTGAAGTATAGTGCGGGATCACAGGGAAGTCGGCGAATTTGAATATTCGATATGTGCTTGTGAAGTGTTTAAACAATGGATAGCTGAAGATGTAATCAAGCTAAAAGACATTAAAAAAGCCCTTTATCAGAGCTTTGTTAATGGTTTCAATGAGCGTGAGGTTTAGTGCGTGACGAATAGAGACTAGAGTTAAACAGAGCCAATGATACGTTTACTCGATTTGTGGTAAAGCTTAAGTGCGAGTAACGAGCCCCATAGAGCGACTTGTATCCATAGCAATGTCCATTGAGACGCTACCTCTTGCCAAGATGCCCCCATCTGATTGAGCGCTAAAAAACCTTGGATAGCGGGTGTGCTTGGGAATAACTGTGACAGCAGTACTAACCATTCAGGCATCATTTCAACAGGCCAGATAAAACCTGAAGAGAAGATCAGCGGCATTGAACTGATTAACACCACAACCGTGACTAACTCTCTTCTTGGCACTAGCTCACCAATAAAAATCCCGATCAAACAACTAGCCAATAAGAAGGGTAGCAGTAAGGTCAAAATGTTTGTTATGGAGGCAAGCAGGTTAATGCCATACATCGAAAAGCTCGCGCCGAAGTAGTACATCGACAACAAGTAATATATGCCGACTAAGGTACAGCAGCGAGCAAGTATCAGTTTCTCTGGAGAGGTCTTACTCCAATAGCCAAACGTCGATTGAGCGTTTTGGGTCGCGCCAACTAAACCAGAAGCCATGGCTAAGGTTTGTTGCAGGATCAACACAAAGACGGCTGGAACCACGTAATCAATGTAGCCCATGCGACTATTGAAGGTTGGTTTTAGGTTCAAGCTGAATGCACTGTAGCCTTTGGCTGCGGATTCTAACGGCACACCTTCAACTAACAAGTGACTGACCTTTACTTGCGCAGCTAACGTGCCGCCTGCCTTGGCAAGCCCTTCAACAATGGTTCCGTAGACCAAGAAGTAAGATGCATCACCAGCGTAAGAAAGCGTCGGGCTCTTACCTAGGAGCAAGTCTTTATAGAAGTTCTCTGGGATGACGAGGAACCCACCAATCTCTTGATTAAGAACAGCTTGCTTAGCATCGGCGATGGTGGAGTCGCGGCGTACCAAGTCAATTTGAGACGTGGCATCGACCATTCTTTCTAACTGGTAGCTGCTTTGGCTCTTATCCAAGTTCACAACGGAAGCTTTAAGCTGTTGAGGAACTTGATTTGCGTAAGGCAGCGGATACAAGAATGAATAGAAGACCACACCACCAAATACCGTTAGAAGTACAACAGGGTTGCGAATTACCGCTAAGAGTTCTTGTTTTAGCAGTTGAGTAAAGCTCATTGTTTTACTCCTTGTTCTGCTTCGTTTTTAGTTTTAGCTGAGAGTGATGCTTGCATTAGATGTTTCTTAATTAATAATATAACCACCAATGTAGGAACGGCATACCACAACATAGAAGAGAGGCTGATCAGCGATTGTGCCGCGTTCACGCCATAGCTAGATTGTGCCGTTTGTACTTCGATGTAATGACTCACGGGCAATAAGCTTCTCCAAATTTGAGCTGCCGTGTTCATGTCTGTCACCGGAAAGGTAATGCCCATGAATGCAAAGCTTGGCGCTGTAAAGGCGCCAGCGAAGCTCATCGCCCTTGCTGGATCAAGCGTTAAGAAGAAAAACAAACACCCCATGATGATACAACTGATGACGGTAAGCAGTTGGGCAATGGTTAATGCCACAAAACTGCCGTTAAACGGCCAGTCTAAGAGGACATAGAACCAAAAGCTAAACGCGATACCAAACATCAAAAACAAGACAAGGTAGGGCGTTAGTGTTGATGTTAGTGATTTCATCGGGGCGTTGGATAACCAAGCATGAAGACCACGAGCTCTAACGTTCGCCGTCAAAACCAATATCGTGCCCACCACAATCATGATCTGCCATAGAGCCGGAATAACCGCAGACACTAAGAACTGAGCATAGCTGGTGTTCTTGTTAAACAGTGGCGTAATCTGGCTTTGTACCGTTACCGCTTGCCCCAATGCAGATTGTACCGTGATATCACCGTGTGAAAGCTGTTTAACCACTTCGAGTTGCGCGTTGAATGTTCCTTGAGCCTGCAACAGAGCCGAGTTCACCAGTTTGCCGATCAAGATAAATTGGCTGTTGTAGAAAACGGACACTTGCGGGTTCAAGCCTAGGAAAAGGTCTCGGTCAAAGTGTCTTGGTATCACGACATAACCATAGATATCGCGTTCAATCATCGCTTTAGCCGCTTCACTCGCCGAGCTGTATTTCTGAGTCACTTGTAGGGTAGGTGACGCATCAACAAGGCGCGTGAACTGTTGCGAGATTTGACTGTGTTCAAGGTCGACAACCGCAACCGGTAAGTCGCGAGCGATCCCTTGTGAAAAAATCAGCCAGATACTGGCAGTAAGCAACAACGGAATCCAAGTTAGGCAAGACAACAACCATTTGTCTTTGCGGACAATCGCCCACTGCCTAAGCAATGTATTTTTCACTTGACGGTGCTCCGGTGATTGCGTGCCTCTAGATTGCGAGGCTGTAGATCGAGAGCTTATAGAGCGAAAGTTAGCAGACATACGTCACCTAAAGCTCAACCACTAGGCTCATGCCCATACGCAGTGTTTCGTTGGTATCGACAGGGTGCGCTTCTACTTCAAAAGTGCGTAAGTCGAAGCCTTGTGCTGCGTCTGTTGAACGCCAAGTCGCGAAATCACCCATTACGGCAATGTGAGTCACTTGGAAAGTTAATGATCTATCCAGAGCTGGAAGGTAAGCTTCAAATTGGCTGCCTTTCTCAAAATGTTTCAACATATCTTCACGTACATTGAGCACCGCCCATGCATCTTTAGTGTCAATCACGGTCACAACAGGGAAACCTTGAGGAGCTAACTCACCGCTACTTAATAGTACTTGAGCCACTTCACCACTAAACCAGCTGTGGATCTGTGTGTCTTTTGCGTAAGCTTCAACTTCCGCTACTGCGCCAGCTGCCATTAACGCTTTTTGAGCGGCTGCCACTTTGGTTTCGTCACGAGCACCTTCTTGTGCTAATTGATACATTTGGAACGCAGCGCTTTCAGTGTACTTCGCCGCTTGCCACTGTGTTTTGGCTTCATCACGTTTTTGCTCGGCAACCACGCCATCGTTATAAAGGTTGTTTACACGTTGGTAAGTTTTATCCATGAGATCGGCCGCTGCTTTGGCTTTCAACCATTGGTCTTTAGCGGCTTGGATTTGCTGAGTACGCGCGCCATTCTCTGCTTGTTTTGCTAATGCACCAGCGGCTTTTTGACCGGCTTTTGCTTGCTCTAATTTAGCGTCAATTTCTGGGCTAAGTAGGGAGAAGATCAATTCGCCTTTTTCAACCGAATCGCCTTTACGCACGAATATTTCATCAATTCTGCCGGGTACTTTCGATGAGATGCTGTATTGCTGCGCATCTATTTGACCTTGAAGCTTAACAGGCTGTGGTTGGTACGCTTGGTAAAAGCCGTATCCAACCCAGCCAATAATGCCGATACCAACCAGAGAGAGAATAAATGGCTTAATAGGTTTCATGAATTATCCTTTTGACTGGCTAGCGGTGTCTGCTTTTGAATCGAAGTCAGACGGGACAGAAGACGTTAAGTAACTTGAATAAGCATTCATTTCACTGGTGAGTGCTAACAGCTTATTAAGAGAAATTAGGTATTTGAATCGAGCAGCAGATTGCTGTGTTTTAATGCTTGCAAGATAAAGCTCAGCATCAACCACTTCTAACGAATTGGATAACCCTTGAGTGAAGGCTTTTTTACGAAGTGAAAGGTTTTCTTGAGCTAAAGACAGACTTGAGTTGAGGCCTTGAACTTCTTCAATTGCTTGGTTCGCTTCAAGATAGGTCTTTTGTACCAAAACGGTTAAGTCTTGCTTGGCTTGCGACTTAAGAAACTGGACTTGAGACACGGCGCTATGAGCGGCAGCGACTTTGTCGGAACGACCTGACGTGTCAAGTAGCGGTACATTCACACCAATACCGACTAACCAATCGGGTTTCATTTCACTGGCTAGCGAGTCATCTTCGTACAGGCTGTAATCACCGTAAAGGTAAACTTCTGGGTAGTATTTGCCTTTTTCAGCCTTGATCAAGCTACTCGCTTGTTTCTCTTTTGCTTCAAGGATTTTAAGGCCTGGGTAGGTCATGAGGGTTTGATCAACAAATACGTCCATATGAGGCAGGTTTTTGTTGATAAAGAGTTGTTCTGAAGGTTCGACACTTTGGCTCTGACCAAGGATCTGAGTCAGTGCTAATTGAGCAATTTTGAGGTCGTTCTGCGCTTTGGTTCGTTCAACAACGGCTTTATCCAAAGAAGCATCCGCCTGCAGACGTTCTACTCGAGCAATTTGTCCTTGCTGTTCAAGCTTGATGGCGAAATCACGATGCTGAGTTAAGCCAGCTTCAACGGCTTGACGTGTTCTCACGACGTCTTCCGCTAAGATCACTGAGAAGTAATATTTACTTAAGTCTTCGTAGCGAGCCTGTTTCTCCATCAGCAGTTGGCTTTGCGCTTCTTCGCTTTTACCTTCGGCAGCAGTTTGCGCAGCGGTAATTCGTCCGCCAGTAAAGATAGGCCAAATAGCACGGATGGAAGAGCTGAAGATGTCTTGTTCGGTGATGGTTGAGGTAACACCGCCAAGCCCACTTAATATAGGCTGAAGAATACCTCCAACTGCACCTAAATTTGGCACGCCGCTTAAGCTATTTTTGAACTGTTCACCATTAATTGTCACATCACTATCAAGGTGCGTGTAGTTAGCCCCCAAGGTGATCGAAGGTAGATTAAGGCTGCTTGTTGAATTCTGAAGGTGTTGATAACGCTCAACGTTAGCTTGTTGAGCTGCAAGTGAGTTGTTGTTCTCTTGCAATATTTGCCACGCTTCAGAAAAAGTGAGCGGGGCAGAGAAAACTGGCGAAGCAAATGTGCCGAGAAGCATACTGGCGAGCGCAAGGTGTCGGAATTTTGGTTTGGTCATCTGCATTAAATACCATTTAGAGTATTAGCTCTAATGCTAACAGGGTGATAGTCATTTGTCTTGAGATGATTGTCTCACAGGATTATAAACCCTCATAACTCGTTAAGTTAATGTAATAAAGTACGTGATGCGAGCAACAAAGATCACTGAAACGAAAAGAGCACGACAAAGCGTGCTCTTTAAGTTCAGTATAGAAGTGTTCTTACAAAATGAAGTGGCTTATTTAAAGCTAGGACAATGGTGATCGGCGCGCCACACCAATTGTCTTGAACCTTGCATTGTTTGTAATAAATCTCTACCTGACATTTGCGGGAACGCTAACAATACCTTGAGATCAAGAGGAGAGGTTCCGTCTTTCTCATAGGCTCTTACATGAGTAAAAGTCGATTGTAAGTGTTTGAACAGCATAGTCTTAGTAAGACAAATTCCAAAGTTATCGCGTTTCATTGCCTGGTTTCCTTTTCAACAATGTTTATACGTTATGTTTTTTATCCTGTTTCTATCGGACGTTGCCACTGATCGATACTTCCTGCTCATCAATGTTTTATTATTGGGCGCTGATTTATCAGTCACCTCTGAGTTGTCTACCTGTCTGTCGCGTAAATAGAGATGTATGAATGAGGTTAGGTAGGTAACCTGTTTGTTCAACAATCGTAACGACGAGCGTGCAACTTTTAGTTATAGATACGTCCAGTGAGCGAAGGGTTGTTGCCTTTTTGTTAATATAAATTTCGATTTAAAGCGCGGTCTGAAAATCATGACTTATGGCTTGGCAACAACGAACTTCTTCATATGCAACTATTATAATTGTATTTATTTTAAACAACCTAAAAAACACCTAAAAGCTTAGTGATCTAGCTCAATATTTATTCGTTTATTTTGCTTTTTAAGCTAATTCGTTCTAAAAATGAACGATTAATCGAAGTGAATAACGTAAAGGGTTATCAATTAACAACCTGCTCAATTATTTAGTTGAGTAGCAGTCACAAATTCACGTACCTAGAAAGGTCATGCGATTAACTTGGTGTTAACATCATTCGTCTAACACTAGGGACGGTGGAATATGAAATGGAGCAGTATCAGTTTCCGTAAAAGGTTACTGATTATCATGACGGTCACTGGCCTTGTTGAGCTTTTGATACTCTCAGGTGCTGGTTTTTACTACATCAAACAATCTCAAGAGCAAGAGATGGGTTTGAAAGCGTTAGGTGTTGCTGAATTTCTATCTGAATCGCCACTGGTCACCAGCATTATTCAAGAAAATGGAACGTTGGATCCTAACGGCGTTCCCTACGTTCTGTCTGAAGAAACCCAAGTTAAGTTTCGTAACCTCACCCAACTCATTGGTGCGGCGTTTATCGTTGTGGGAGATGATAAAGGTATCCGCCTGATTCACCCTTATGATGACAGGCTCGGTAAACCAATGCGTGGTGGCGATAACCAAAAAGCGTTGGTATTGGGCGAGTCTTATGTGTCGACGGCTAAAGGTTCACTTGGCTTCTCTGTCCGTGGGAAATCCGCGGTTAAAGACCCACAAGGCACTGTCATTGGCGTGGTGTCGGTTGGCTACCTCTTAGATTCTTTACAAGATCGAATTGAACCTTACTTAGCCTTTTTGATTGTGATGGCCTTGCTGGTGGTTGCGGTTAATGCTGTGATTTCAAGCTATGTATCTCGTCGTTTTCAACGCGCTATTTTGGGTTTTGAGCCTGAAGAGATTGGCCGTTTATACGTAGAACTTGATGTGACCATGAGTACTGTGAAAGAGGGCATTTTAAGTATCGATAAGAGCGGTATTTTGCGTTCAATTAATAAGAGTGCCTGCGATATTTTATCGATAGACCGAGATAAAGCACTTAATCAACAGCGCCTTTCTGATGTATTGCCAGGCAGTGATTTAGAGCAGCTGTTATCAACGGGTGACACTGATCATGATGTTGAGCTGTACCTGAACAATAAGCGAATCATTGCTAATCGCAGCCCAATTATAGTGGCTGGTGAGGTGGTTGGGGCGGTATCCAGCTTCCGATTGCGAGATGAAATCAACGATTTAACAGACCAGCTCTCACAAACCAAAGAGTATGCTGATCTACTGCGTTCGCAAACCCATGAGCATCAAAATAAGCTAAACACCATTAGTGGCTTGATTCAGATGGGCGAGCTGGACTCTGTTCAACAATTGATTGGTCAAGAAACCGCTCATTACCAGAGCTTAATTGAGTTCTTAAGAGAGACGGTGAAAGATCCATTGATTGCAGGCATGCTTTTAGGCAAAACAGAGCGAGCTCGAGAGATTGGTTTGGAGCTTAAAGTTGAAGATGGATCAAGGCTTGAGGCATTACCCGCTTGGTTAAACGCAGAGGATGTCGTGACGATTCTTGGCAACCTGATTGATAACGCGTTTGATGCCACCATGATGGCAATTAAACAAGAAGGGCCAATAGCACCAGCTCGTCGCGTAATCGATGTGTCGATCAGTGATTTTGGCAATGAAATCATAGTGGAAGTCGAAGACAAGGGCTGTGGTTTGCCGAAAGACTTGGCGACCAAAGCACTCACCGAAAAAGGCGTATCGAGCAAAGCGAAGCAGAACCGAGGGGTTGGTTTGTATCTCATTAAGCAACTTGCAGATCGTTATCAAGGGCAATTAGAAATGGTTGATAACCCTGATTTTGGGTCACGCATGACGGTGTATTTACCGAAAGAAGAACAACAATAATAATTGAGCACGGAGCGATCGAGTAAAGATCGTAGTGACGGAAAAAGCATGGTTAAAGGAAGAACATAAATGAACGCCATCACGAGAGTCATGGTCATTGAAGATGATATTGCGATTGCAGAGCTTCACCATCGTTATTTAGAACAGATGGGAGGCTTTGATGTGGTCGGGATTGCGACCACACAGTCTGAAGCATTAATGCAATTGGACATCTTAAAGCCTGATTTGGTTTTATTGGATGTGTATCTGCCGGACGGATGCGGACTTGATATTTTGAACCACGTTCGTGGCAGTAATCAGGGCTGTGATGTGATTCTGATTACCGCAGCTCGAGATGTCGACACACTGCAACAGGCGATGCGCGGTGGGGTAGTCGACTATCTACTGAAACCTGTGATGTTTCCTCGTTTGGAAGCGGCACTGAAAAAGTACCAATCGCAACAACAAGAATTTGAAAGTGTGTCTGATTTGAACCAAGGCTTGGTCGACAAGATGCTGCAAGCCAATGCCAAGGCAGACTCTCGAAAGGTTTCTACGTTACCTAAAGGGATCGATGGTGTAACGCTTGATAAAATTAGAGCTATTTTCCAACAAGCCGACATTGCTGATATTACAGCTGATGAGGCAGGTGAACGTATTGGAGCTAGTCGAACCACCGCTCGACGCTATTTGGAATTTCTAATCACGACTGGTGAGTTAGTGGCCGACTTAAATTACGGGTCAGTAGGCCGCCCAGAACGCTGCTACAACAAAGCTAGAAGATAGATTTAGTGACAACAAGTCACAAAGACAAACGCGATGCTGTCAAATAAATATAAAGCCAGTTGAATAGGCTGGTTTTGCCTTTCTCTCCATTTCCTATTATTCACTCCACCGACCAGATACCGTTCTTTCTTGACTACAATGTTTGAGAATACCGATTTGCTTCACTCTCGGGCTCGGCGAACTGAGCTATCGATTAGAATTTGTTCGAAATGAGTCAATATTTAATCGATTGCTTTCACAGTGGTTGATGTAAATCAAATACTCATAGACAATACTGTCCCGAATAGAGGTGATAGCTTTCACCCTCGTTTACCAAACGCATTCTCAAGTGTAATAGGCACTCGCTATTGATGTAATAGCCAAGACCTATTATCTATTTTCGTATGTCGCTGATACCTTTGGCGAATACTAAAAACCTTGTTTTTATAGGAAAGATGATGGTAATACCTGAAAACAGCAGCATCGTTATTTTTGGTGCGTCGGGAGATCTAACTTACCGCAAGTTAATTCCTGCTTTGTACCACCTGTATGCTAGCAATCAACTTCCAGAATCCTTTGCGATTCTTGGAGTGAGCCGTACTGAGTACAGCGACGAGTCTTACCGTGAGAAGCTGAAGAAGTCTCTTCAGGAAATGGAAAAAACTGAGCCAGAGACGCTGAATGCATTTATTGAACATCTGCATTATCAAGCGATCAACACTTCAGATGTAGACGATTACGCTCGTCTAGCACAACGTCTGGATAAGCTTGAGCAAGACTACCAATTCGAAAACCATAACACATTGTTCTACTTGGCAACCCCGCCAAGCCTTTACGGTGTGATTCCAGCAAACCTTGCTGCACATGGCCTAAACGATGAGAAGAACGGCTGGCGTCGTCTGATTATTGAGAAGCCATTTGGTTACGATCTAGCATCAGCTCAAGCGCTGGATGAAGAGATCCATCATCACTTCCAAGAACACCAGATCTACCGTATCGACCATTACCTTGGTAAAGAAACGGTACAAAACCTTCTAGTGCTTCGTTTCTCAAACGCGATGTTTGAACCTCTGTGGAACCGTAACTTCATTGAATACGTTGAAATCACAGGTGCTGAGTTCCTTGGCGTTGAAGAACGTGGCGGATACTACGATGGTTCTGGCGCAGTTCGTGACATGTTCCAAAACCACCTGCTACAAGTGCTAGCAATGGTTGGTATGGAGCCACCTGCTCAAATCAATGCAGATTCTATTCGTGATGAAGTGGTTAAAGTACTTCAGTGTCTGAAACCATTAGAAGAAGATGATTTGCGTAAAGACTTAGTGTTAGGTCAGTACACAGCATCAGATGTTCGTGGTCAGCACTTACTAGGTTACCGTGAAGAGCATGGTGTCGCAGACGACTCTCGTACTGAAACGTACATTGGTCTTAAAGCACACATCAATAACTGGCGCTGGAATGGTGTTCCTTTCTACGTACGTACGGGTAAACGCTTACCAACACGTGTGACTGAAATTGTGATTCATTTTAAGAACACACCACACCCAGTGTTTGGTCAAGATGCACCAGAGAACAAACTGATTATCCGTATCCAACCGGATGAAGGTATTCAGATGAGCTTTGGTTTGAAAGAGCCAGGTGCAGGCTTCAAAGCAAAAGAAGTGAAAATGAACTTCTCTTACTCTGATCTGCCTGAGACTCAGATGCTAACGGCTTATGAGCGTCTTCTTCTTGACGCACTGAACGGTGATGCGACTCTGTTTGCACGTACCGATGCAGTAGAAGCATGTTGGAAGTACGTTCAACCGATCTTAGATTTCAAGCAAGACCCTCAAGCACTGTTTGGCTATGCTTGTGGTACTTGGGGCCCACAAGAAGCCGATGAGCTTCTGCAGCGTGATGGCCGCGCATGGCGTTTCCCATGCAAAAACTTAACAGACACGGATTACTGCGAACTATGATCAATCACAAGATCTTTGCAACGCCTGAATTAGTCGTTGAAAACCTAGCAAACGAAATGAAAGCTTACAGCGAGCAGGGTAAACCTGTTCACATTTCACTGTCGGGTGGCAGCACGCCAAAAATGCTTTTTAAGCTTTTAGCTCAAGCGCCATACGCAGAAGGCATTCAATGGAATAACCTTCATTTCTGGTGGGGCGACGAACGTTGCGTTGCACCTGATGATGCAGAAAGCAACTTCGGCGAAGCGAACGCGCTACTTTTCTCGAACGTGAACCTTCCGGCAGAGAACATCCACCGCATCCGTGGTGAAGATGAGCCAAAAGCAGAAGCAGAGCGTTTCGCGAAAGAGATGGCAGACGTGATTCCAACAGAAAACGGCACGCCTGTTTTCGATTGGATCCTGCTAGGTGTTGGCGCAGACGGCCACACAGCTTCACTATTCCCGGGTGTAACTGACTACCAAGATGAGAACCTATCTGTATTAGCTTCTCACCCAGAGTCGGGCCAGATCCGTGTTTCTAAAACAGCGAAAGTTTTAGAAGCAGCAAAACGAATCAGCTACCTAGTACTGGGTGCAGGTAAAGTTGAGATCGTTAAAGAAATTCATACAACTCCTGCTTCAGAACTGCCTTACCCGGCAGCGAAAATCCAGTCTAAAACTGGTGAGACAGAGTGGTTCCTAGATTCAAATGCAGCAAGTGCTATCGCATAAGTGCGAATAGCCGCAAGGAGATAAAATAATGAAAGGTGATATCGGTGTAATTGGCCTAGCAGTAATGGGTCAGAACCTTATCCTAAACATGAACGACCACGGCTTCAAAGTTGTGGCTCACAACCGTACTGCTGCGAAAGTAGACGAGTTCCTAGAAGGCCCAGCTAAAGGTACTAACATTGTTGGTGCTTACTCTCTAGAAGAGCTAGTTGAGAAGCTAGAAGCGCCACGTAAAGTGATGCTTATGGTTCGTGCTGGTGACGTTGTAGATACGTTCATCGACAAGCTTGTACCACTTCTAGACGAAGGCGACATCATCATTGATGGTGGTAACACTAACTTCCCAGACACTAACCGTCGTGTTGCTGCTCTTCGTGAGAAAGGCATCCACTTCATCGGTACGGGTGTTTCTGGTGGTGAAGAAGGCGCTCGTTTCGGTCCTTCTATCATGCCAGGCGGTTCTCCTGAAGCTTGGGAAGCGGTTAAGCCTATCTTCCAAGGTATCTCTGCGAAAACTGACGCGGGTGAGCCTTGTTGTGATTGGGTTGGTAACGACGGTGCTGGTCACTTCGTTAAGATGGTTCACAATGGCATCGAATACGGTGACATGCAGCTTATCACTGAAGCATACCAGTTCATGAAAGATGGCCTAGGTATGAACCACGACGAAATGCAGGCTGTATTTGCTGACTGGAACAAAACTGAGCTAGATAGCTACCTAGTAGAAATCACTGCTGACATCCTTGGCTACAAAGATGAAGACGGTGAAGCGCTAGTTGAGAAGATCCTAGACACTGCTGGCCAAAAAGGTACAGGCAAATGGACAGGTATCAATGCACTAGACATGGGTATCCCACTGACTCTAATCACTGAGTCTGTATTCTCTCGTTGCCTGTCTGCACTTAAAGATCAACGTGTTGAAGCTGAGAAACTGTTCGGCAAGACTGTTGCTCCAGTTGAAGGTGACAAGCAAGAGTGGGTTGATGCAATCCGTCAGGCTCTACTTGCTTCTAAGATCATCTCTTACGCTCAAGGTTTCATGCTAATGCGTGAAGCGTCGAACGAAAACGGCTGGGATCTAAACTACGGTAACGTTGCACTTATGTGGCGTGGCGGTTGTATCATCCGTTCTGCATTCCTAGGCAACATTCGTGATGCTTACGAAGCGAACCCAGAGATCGCTTTCCTAGGTTCAGATGCATACTTCAAAGGCATCCTAGACAACTGCATGGGCGCTTGGCGTAAAGTTGCAGCTAAGTCTATGGAATCAGGCATCCCAATGCCATGTATGACTTCTGCACTAACGTTCCTAGACGGCTACACTACAGCTCGTCTTCCAGCGAACCTTCTACAAGCTCAACGTGACTACTTCGGTGCTCACACTTATGAGCGTACTGACCGTCCACGTGGTGAATTCTTCCACACAAACTGGACTGGTACAGGCGGCGACACTGCTTCTACAACTTACGACGTATAATCATTAGTTAGAATCAGTAAAGAACACGTTTGTTCTTTCAGCTGAAACTAGAAAACAAAAGGATGCCAATTGGCATCCTTTTTTGTTGGTTCGCGTTTTCTTTGGTCTACACAACCAAGGCGTTACAGTTCAAACTGTCATGACGTGCGGTCGAACATCATCATTGTATTGTTCCCTAATTGCCATAAAGCCATCTAGGTTCTGTTTAAGAGCCACAACACACTCAGGGTCGAACATCGAACCCGAGTGAGCCTCAATGTAATCCATGACTTCATCGAGTGTCCACGCGTGCTTATAAGCTCTTTTGCTCATCAGCGCATCGAATACATCGGCTAATGTCACTATTCGAGCCTCTAGTGGTATCACTGTGTTACTCAAAGCATCAGGCAACCCAGAGCCATCAAACCGTTCATGATGGTGGCGCACAATATTCTTAATGAATTGAATCTCTTCACTGCACATCGAGCTGTGGTGGGATAGGGCAACCACGTCATCAATCATCTCTTCGCCATACAAGGTGTGATTGTTCATGATGTTTCTTTCTTCGTCATTGAAACGCGCGCTACTGAATAACACCTTATCTGGAATTCGATATTTACCTATGTCGTGGAAGGGCGCATACAACCGAATTCGATGAATGAATTGGTGTGTAATTTCTTCCTTGCTGTGCGACAGAGTACGAGCAATGTGTTCACTGTATTTACCCATGCGAATGAGGTGCTCTTTGGTTTCTGGATCTCGAGCATGACCCATGTTTAAAGCAATCGCTAAAGAGGATTGAAAGTGACGTTGGCGCTCAAACCATTGAACGAAAAGGCTAGAGATCACTTGAGTGAGATAAGCGATATCACACTGGATGGTTTGGTTAGCAAAGAACCCCGCTGATGAAGCATTGATAAACACAAACCCAAGATTACTTTCTTGGTGATGAATAGGTGTTGTGTAACTGCTTTGATGACCGATATCGAGCAGGTGAGATATTTGTTTGGTTGGGCTAATGGTGGTGAGGTCGTGGATGATTCGAGTATCTAAAGACTCAGCCATTCTAGATAAAGCTGATTCTGGCTTTAGTTCTTGCTCGATGCAGCGATGCTCGGCTTCTTGGCACAGAGTATCCGAAACAAAATAATTCGACGCTCTATTTTCATTGCACAGCACGACCGAAAGCCTAGACAGAATGGGGTAATGTTCGCGAGCTAGCCGAAAGAGATCATCAACGATAGCGATAATATCTTTATCTTGGGCGGCTACTCTGCTGATTTGGGAGTAGTCAAACATGGTCAAAGCCAACCTTTATTTATAGTTATATCATTGTTTAATATCATTATTAGTAGGTTTCTATACCACTTCTAACATAGCACCTCGCTGTTAATTAGCAACACTGCGTTCTAATAAGTTTAAACTCCATTGGTAAAGTAGGGATATTTCATTCTTCTATCATGGTTTTTGTTAACTTGAGCGAGTTTGGTGGATCTTTAAATGAGGCCCTTTTTAGGAGGGGCGGCTGTATTACACGCAACATCAGGATGGTAAGTGACCATTTTAAAATTAAATTGAAAGATAAATAGGATAACGAGCATGCTTTATGCCATCATAAAGGCATAGATAAGGGCAATGGATGATATGCCCAAATGATTGAGCTAGAAGCGGTCAGTGATGACGGTGTTCTAGAGTAAATTCAAGGCCTTTAGTTGCCTTGGAAAAGGTAATGTTATGACTGAAGAAGAAAGAATCGAACTGCAACAAAACAACCCACTGCATGGCTTAAAACTAGACACCATGATCACTGAATTAGTGGATCATTACGGTTGGGAAATTTTGGATGCAGCAATGCGCATGAACTGCTTTAACACTAAGCCAACAGTAGCAAGTGCCGTTAAATACTTGAAGAAAACAGAGTGGGCTCGTGAGAAGGTTGAGAATTTCTACCTTTATCGTTTCAAGCGCATGCCTAAAGCTTCAGATATCGAATACCAGATGCCTCCGCGTTCACGTACATTCCGTCACGGGTTAGAGCCTCGTGAGCCAATGGAATTAACGGTTGAATCGATTCTAGCATCACAAGCTAAAGCGGCGTCTGCATTTAAAGAGCGTCGTGGCGGCAACGGTCGTAACTTTCGTCGTTAATAGAAATGCGTCGCTAGCAAAAGGGCGTCGTTAATCGAAAGGCGTCGCTAGATAAGCCGTCGAAATAGCCTAATCAGCTAAAGCGATAAGTATAAAATACAAAAGGAGCCTAAGTGCTCCTTTTTTAATGCGTGTTGCTTTAATCGTTCGTCTTAAGCTTCGCGGTTCTTTCTTTGATTCTTCCAAAGATCAACGACATAGACAATAGCGCTGATCAGTAAGAATAGCGCTGACACAGAAAAAAGAGCGGGCATTTTTAGAATCCACGCGAATGTGGCAGCGAGAAAAGCGACAAAGCAAATGAGTCGACTTGATGACATGACATGACCGAGTTTAATGTTCATAACGCCTCCTAATGAAGTCTCACTTTCGACAGGAGAATTATCCCACCTTTGGCAAAATAAAGGCTAAAAAATAGTCTAAATTGTTATCAAATTTGCTAATTGAAGGACTCGCCTCACACATTTTAGCTTGGCTATTTTATAGTTCATAAAATAACCAGTCGAGGGGCTTTGTCAATTCTTTATACTTAACGATTTGCGTTGTGTTTTGCTAACGAAAACCGTGATTGCTGCACGAAGTAGTTCGAATAAAAGCTAGTTGGTATAGAACCTAGTTAGCATAGAAGAAGTAAGCGGTAATCAAAAAGCTCGCGATGATCACTGTGGTGCGAACATATTGTTGTGGGATACGACGAGAAACTTTTGCTGAATAGTAACCACCGACCAATGTCCCAAACAAAACGGCGATGCCTGACGGCCAATCAATCGAACTATTCACAACAAAGAACACGATTGCCGCGAGTGATGCGCATGCCGATACCAACAATTTGATGCCATTCATCACGTTGATATTGGTATACCCTGCCAGTGCCAAGTAGCTCAATGTCACAATGCCTAAGCCTGCATTAAAATAACCACCATAAACACACACGATCAAAAGCAATACAGCTGAAAAGAACGCGCCTGCGCTGGTGGCGTGCTTATGTTTAGCTGTTACTTTTTTGAGCCATTTGTTGAGAGTGCCACCAAAGGTAAAAAGCAGAGCGGCGAACAGCAATAACCAAGGTACGGATTGAGTAAATAGCGCTTCTGGTGTGTGTAGTAGTAAAAATGCACCAATGCTGCCGCCAATTATACATAGTCCAACAATGAGCTTGAGTTGTTTGGTACCAGATTGAATTTCGTGGCGTAGAGCGTAGGCTCCGCTAATGTATCCAGCACACGAAGCAAAGGTATTGGTCGCGTTGGCTGCTATTGGTGGAACGCCTGCAAACAATAGAGCGGGGAAGGTGATGAAGCTGCCTCCTCCTGCAATGGAATTCAACACGCCACCGATCACGCCTGACAAGAATAGAATCAACCAATCCATAGTTTTAGAATCCAATGCGTTAAATGATGAATCACCTTACTTGATTTTGTTATTGATATCAGGGATATGTGTTTTTCAGGAGTCGGATTGTGAGTTTGCTACCATCTTAGAGCTACGGTTTTTTGAAATAGCTGCTACGAAAAAAGGAGCCTGAAGCTCCCTTTATTACGTTTTGTTTTTCTAAGCTAAGCCAAGTTTACACTTCAACAGGCTTCGCTCTAAAGCTCTTGAACAGCTTAACCAGAATAGGACTAGATAGAACCAATACCGCTAAAATGGTGAAGGTCATTGTGATAGGGCGTTCCCAAAGGAAGCTGAGTTCACCATCACTGATCATCAGTGCGCGTCTCAAGTTCTCTTCCATTAAACCACCTAATATGAAGCCAAGCAGTAACGGTGCGAGCGGGAAGTTGGCCAGCCTTAACGCTATCGCCGCCATTGCCACAATTAGCATCACAAACACATCCATCGTGTTGAAAGACACCAAGTACACGCCTGTGATTGAGAAGAAAATAATCATTGGCAGTAGTACCGTTCTTGGTACCGCTAGCAGTTTAGAGATGTAAGGGATTAAAGGCAGATTCAAGATAACCAGCACGATGTTGCCAAAGTACATCGAGATAATCACCGACCAGAATACATCTGGGTGCTCAACGAACAAGCGAGGACCGGGTTGGATGCCATAAGCTATGAGTGCACCAAGCATAATTGCTGTAGTACCAGAGCCCGGAATACCGAGTGTCAGTAGCGGAACGAATGAACCACTCGAAGCTGCATTATTTGCTGATTCAGGAGCCACAAGACCACGAATACTGCCTTTACCAAACTCTTTCTGCTTGTCTTTTGGTGCTAGGCTGCGTTCCATGCCGTAGCTTAAGAAAGCTGCGATAGTCGCGCCAGCACCCGGAAGCACGCCAGTGAAGAAGCCAAGAATTGAAGAACGAATCGAAACGGGCGCGACTTCTTTGAACTCTTCTTTGGTCACTTTCATGCTGCCAATATCGGCCATCTTTTGGCTTTCTTCGCCGCTGGTGTCTTTCTCTGGTTTCAAAATACCCATTAAAGTCTCACCTAAAGCGAAGGTTGCCATAGCAAGAAGTAGGAAACTAAAGCCATCCATTAGGTCTGTTAGGCCAAACGTGAAACGCTCAACACCAACGCCTTTGTCGATACCAACAGTAGATAACATCAAACCAAGAATGGTCATCATCCATGCCTTTATTACCTGACCTGGGCCTGCAAAAGCCGCTACAGCCGATAGACCTAACAACATCAATGCAAAGTAGTCTGACGACTGGAAGCTCAATGAGACGCTTGCTAGAGCCGGTGCTGCAATCAAAAGCATGATTGCTGACAGCGTACCGCCAGTGAAAGAAGAGTAGGCTGCTAGTGCCAACGCTTTACCAGCTTGGCCTTTTTGTGCCATTGGGTAGCCGTCGAATGCGGTTACTACCGTTGAGGAACAACCTGGAGCATTGATTAAGATTGATGACGTTGAGCCCCCAAATACTGCGCCGTAGTACACACCTGCCATTAAGATTAAGCCAGAAGAAGGATCTAGGCCGTATGTAATCGGGATCATCAACGCGATTGCTGAAATTGGACCGAGTCCCGGTAGCATCCCAATAAAGGTACCAACAAAACAGCCAACAATTACCATCATGATGTTCATTGGCATCACGGCGGTCGAAGTAAATGTCTAATATCTTAGTCACTTGTAACACATAACATTACTGCGGGTTAGGTCACAAAGCTATACAGGCCGGGGCGTAGCGGGGGATTCGCGTAACACATGCAATGACTGCTTATGCACAGTCCTGCCATTGTGTTACTCAGATGTGTTACTGAGCGTGTTACGCAAGTAGCAGGACTTCCAAAAACTTTAGTGCTATTGATCACGTTTATGCTGTTTCATGTTGATCTTTTTGGTAAAAGGTAGAGATTGACATTTTGGCTTTGTTTTTTAAGGAAATATTACCGATGAGTACTGATGGCACTTTTATCACGAAAGAAATTTTCGCAGATATGCTGGAGAAAAGTGTGCAAGCCGCTATGTCTAGCAATACCTCTGCGATAAGTGCTATGGATTTAACTAGTTTTGCAACACTGGCAGCGTCAATAGCAGCTTGCGTCAGCGCAGTGATGGCCTATCGTGTGCTAAAAGAAATGCAAAAGCAGCGACAAGAGTCGAGTAAACCAGTGTTAATTGCAAGTAGCAATTCCTTAATAACTAAACGAATAAACCCTGAAATTGAAGACACCCCTTTAGATTGGTGCAATATAGAAGATCATGATAATGATGAAGTTGGTCTTTGCGCGTCATTAGAAATAGCAAATATAGGTCTCGCTTCAGCCATTGATGTTAAGTTTATATGGGATATTGATTATGATGATTTTATAAAAGAAACATTGATGGTTGCTAGAAAAAGTTTGGTTGCGTGGGATATAGTTATAAATGGAGAGGAAGAACTAGTATTTCGCTATAAAGATGAAGAATTAATTTTGGATGCGGGATTTTCAATACCGAAAAAACAAGCCATATTGCCTTTGTCACAAAATGGTGTTGAGACTGAGCTAACCATACCGGATGCATATTTAACATTGGTTTCACTTTATTGCGCTTTACAAGCTAAGAATAAAGTTGAAAAAGTCAATTTACCGTGCAAAAATTTATTTTTAGAAATATATTATAAAGATATTAACGGCGTTGAGTATTTTGACAAAGTTATGTTTCTATTTAACATCTGGCACTACGCAATTGAAGACAATTCTACAAATATTAAAGACATCATGGCTTCGATCGATGCTGTTCGTTATGAATCTCATTCATAAGCCTTTAAGCCATTTTATGTATGTTTGCGGTCTTCTAGAGGCCGCTTTTTTGTATCCCCTACAATGTGTTTAAAGTGACTGTTTCTAGTGGCTTTGTTGCGTAATTCAATGGAACTAAATCAAGAACCTACGATCTGATCA
>NZ_JBGOOI010000060.1:0-27914 GCF_041439605.1 Vibrio sp. 1F169
CCCCTCGCCGCGATTAAAACGCTTTTATCTCGAACAAAATTTAACCACGAAAGGTTAACACGCCCTAAGCAGGATAAATCCTGTAATACGCCCAAGAACCCTTTCTACGTCGTGCCTATTGCTAGCTATAAACTGAATCGTTTTTAGTTTGGGTTAGTTGTGCTGCGCGATGTCTTTTCAAATTCCATGGAGTCGGGAATGCGAAGTCTAATTTATATTGAACGCCTATTTAATCGTATCGGTGATGCACTGGGATGGCTTTCCAGTATGTTGTTTATCCTTCTTGTTGCGAACGTTGTGTATGACGTTGTGATGCGATACGCCTTTAACGATGTGTCTATCGCCTTCCAAGAAATGGAATGGCACCTTTTCTCAGCCGTATTCTTGCTAGGTGTTCCTTATGCCATCAAAGCGGGTGGCCATGTTCGAGTAGACGTGTTCTACGAACAATTGAGCTTTAAAGCGCAAGCCACTATTGACCTGCTCGGCACACTGATCTTTCTGATGCCTTTCTGTTTGCTGGTTGCTTGGTTTGGTATTGATGTTGCCAAAGAGAGTTATAACCTCGGCGAAACCTCAGGTGACCCGGGTGGCCTGCCATATCGGTGGATCATCAAAGCCATGATCCCGCTGTCATTTTTCTTAATGGCACTTAGTGGCGTGGGGTTAATCCTGCATTCATTGAACAAGATTTTTAATCCGCACCTTATCCATGCAAATAACACGCATGCAAATAATACTCATACAAAGAATAAGTAGAGGCTGAACATGATTGGAATAGTAATGTTTTTCGTAGCCTTGTTTGCACTTTTACTTGGCTTCCCTGTGGCGTTTACCTTTGGTGGTATCGCACTAATCTTTGGTGTTTGGGCGGAAGGCATCGAAATGTTCGCCTTCATGCCATATCGAATTCAATCGATCATGGAAAATACGGTGCTGATGGCCGTTCCATTGTTCGTTTTCATGGGGCTTGTTCTACAAAAGACCAAGCTTGCTGAGCAGTTACTTGAGTCTATGGGACGACTGTTTGGTGGTGTACGAGGTGGTATCGCAATCTCGACAGTTCTCGTAGGTTCACTGCTTGCCGCTTCAACCGGTGTGGTAGGCGCTTCTGTGGTTGCAATGGGGCTTATCTCGTTGCCCGTCATGCTCAAGTACAACTACGACAAAGGCTTAGCCTGCGGCACCATCTGTGCGTCTGGTACGTTAGGGCAAATCATTCCGCCATCCATTGTCTTGATTCTATTGGGGGACGTATTGGGTGTTCCGGTAGGTGACTTGTTCCAAGCCGCGATTTGGCCGGGCGTGATGTTAGTGGGGGCTTATATCGTTTATATCTTAATATACGCGAAGCTTAACCCTGAAGCCGCTCAACCAATTGAGCGTGATGATTCCATCAGCCGTAAACAAGAAGTCATCAACGCATTGAAAGCAATCATACCGCCACTCGCGCTGATTATTGTCGTATTGGGCTCTATCTTTGCGGGTGTTGCTACACCGACAGAGTCTGCTGCTCTGGGTGGTGCGGGTGCGATGGTACTCGCTTTACTCTACGGTCAGTTCAGTTGGTCGATGGTGTATGACGCCTCTAAAGAGACGGTGAAAGTAACGGCAATGGTATTTGCTATCTTGTTGGGTGCAACGGCATTCTCAATGGCGTTTACTTATACTGGCGGTGATTATCTGGTTGAAGAGTGGATGCTGCAGTTGCCGGGTGAGAAGTGGGGTTTCTTGATCATTACCATGTTGGTGATTTTGATTCTGGGTTTCTTCATCGACTTCGTAGAAATCTGTTTCATCATTGTGCCGATTATTGCGCCTGTTGCTGAACTGATGGGAATCAACATGACTTGGTTCGCAATCCTTATCGCGATGAACCTTCAAACCTCATTCTTGACGCCACCGTTTGGCTTCAGTTTGTTCTATCTAAAAGGGGTGGCACCAAAAGGTGTGACTACCAAGGATATCTACCGAGGCGTGATGCCTTTCATTTTGATTCAAATCCTCGTACTTGGATCACTTCTCGCTTTCCCATCTTTCTATGGAATGTGAGTGAAGCCTAGAATGTGAATGATATGTTTCAACGACTATCCATAAATTGATAAAGTAAAACGGCTTATTGATGTTCAATAAGCCGTTTTTTGTGAGGAAAAGGAATGCCTCTAAAAGTTAAGCTGATTTTGCTGACGCTACTCCCGTTGCTGATTGTAACGGCGAGCATTAGTTGGATCTCGTTACACCAAACTAAGACGTTGGGTGAGAAAGAGGTCGAAATCTTCCGAGACAGCTTAATAAAGTCGCGTGAAAACGCCCTCAAAGACACTGTTGATCTCGCATTTGATGCCATCGAACATATCTACAACGATCCCGATATCCAAGAAGCACAAGCCAAAAGAGAAGTTCGAACCATATTGTCTAAACTAAGGTATGGCTCTGACGGTTACTTCTTTGCGTATGATCGCCACGGAACCAATTTGGTTCATCCAATCCAGCCAGAGTTGATAGGGCAAAACTTACTTCAACTGCAAGATGAAGATGGCGACTTTCTGATAGAAGCCTTGTTAAGAGAAGCACAAACAGGCGGAGGATTTCACCAATACCTGTGGCAAAAGCCTTCAACCGGCGAAGTGGTCTCTAAGCTGAGCTATGCGGCTTGGTTAGAACGTTGGGATTGGATGATTGGCACGGGTTTGTATATTGAAGACGTGCATCAAGAAGTGGCCTCGATGCAGGCCGCAATTAACAAGAATATTGAAACCACGTTCTTTTCGATTGTGGTGATTCTGAGTGTGACGGTCGCGGTCATCATTGTACTGACCTTGGCTATTAACATGCATGAACATCGGATAGCGGATAACAACTTGAAGGAACTGGCGCATAAGACGGTGATGTTTCAAGAGGACGAAAAGAAGCATCTAGCGCGTGAGTTGCATGATGGTATTAACCAATTATTAGTGTCGAGTCGCTGTCACTTAGAACTGCTCGGTAATAAGCTACAAAGCGAAGACCTTAAAGCGCATTTGAATAAGTCTCAGCATTCACTGATGCGGGCAATCGAAGAGGTGAGGCATATTTCGCATCAACTTCGACCAAGTTCATTGGACGATATCGGCTTAGAAGCGGCGTTGTCTTCGCTGTTATTAGACTTTCAGGCACACTCGAGCATTGAAGTGGAAACCTTGTTTAATACGCAGCCGGGAAAGTTGAAATCAGAAGCTGCGACGACTTTATATCGAGTGGTGCAAGAGTCACTGAATAATATAGAGAAACACGCACAAGCGACCAAAGTAACGGTTATCGCACAGCAAATTGGCAATGTGTTGCAGTTGCTCATCCAAGATAATGGGGTTGGTTTTAATACCTATAAAGCAATGGAAAAGCGAGGTATTGGGTTACGTAACATGAGAGAACGGGTGGAGTTCATCGGTGGTGACTTTGAATTGATGAGTGAGGTTGGCTTTGGAACGGAAATTACAGTGTTACTGACACTAGAGGGATTAGTGAATGAGTGAAGTTATTCGAGTTGTGATTGCAGATGATCACCAAGTGGTACTGGATGGCTTTATGGCGAGATTAGAACTCGAGCCTGATATTAGCGTGATAGGTACAGCCAGCAATGGATTAGAAGCCGTTGAAATGGTTAAAGACCAGCGCCCTGATGTAGTGTTGATGGATATCAGCATGCCTATCATGAATGGTATTGATGCCACTCACCTGATTAAAGAGGAAGATCCTCAAGCTAAGGTGCTGATGCTGACCATGCATAACAACCGTGAATACATCATGAAGGTGATGCAATCGGGTGCTGTCGGCTATATGTTGAAAGAAATTTCGGCTGAAAAAATGGTGCAGGCAATCAAGACGGTCAATCAAGGCTCAACCTATTTCTGTGAAAAAGTGACTCAGAACTTGTTTACTCAGCCTATTACTCCCACACAATCTGTGAAGAACCCATTGAGTAGGCGTGAGGAAGCTGTGTTGAAATTAGTGGCTAAAGGGGAGAGCAGTAAAGAGATCGCGAAGGGATTAAATATCAGTTACCGAACGGTTGAAACCCATAGACAAAATATCAAGCATAAGCTCGACATTCACTCTACGGCAGAGCTTGCCAAGTATGCTGTTAGCTCTGGGCTTGTTGAGTGATGTTACGCTAAATTACAGTGAATGTGTAATTTAATTACCAAATGTGCCGTTTACACCCGTTTTTTGATGGTTTTTTTAGTATTTTTGCGACGAGTTGTTATTCTTCCTTTCGAAATTTAAGTGCCAAATGCAATGTTGCAAATTGTGCGCTACTAATTAGAGAGGATGCATGGAGCCTGTAAAGGATAGGTATAGTATTGATAATACTGATTATACCGTAGGACAAGATAATGTTCAGAAATGGGGTTTTGATGTTCATAACCCTGTATTTGGAATCAGTGCTGGGGCGATAATTGCTTTCCTGATTGCGCTTTTGGTTGCAGAACCTGAAACAGTTAAAGCGGCACTTGATGGCGTTAAGTGGAAAGTCATCGGTAACTTCGATGGTTTCTTTATGTGGGCTGCGAACCTTTTCGTATTTTTCTGTTTTGTCCTCATTATCTCCCCGTACGGAAAGATACGTATAGGTGGCGATGATGCTAAAGCAGAGCACTCTAACCTATCTTGGATGTCGATGTTATTCGCCGCAGGTATGGGTATTGGCCTCATGTTCTGGGGTGTGGCAGAGCCCGTTGCTTACTTTACCGGTTGGTATGAAACACCGCTCGGTGTTGAAGCGTATTCTCCCGAAGCGGCTAAGTTGGCACTCGGTGCAACCATCTACAACTGGGGCTTGCACGGTTGGGCAATCTACGCCGTTGTTGCTTTGTCTCTTGCCTTCTTTACTTTCAATAAAGGCTTACCGCTTTCTATTCGCTCAATCTTTTACCCGCTACTCGGTGACAGAACTTGGGGGTGGTTTGGTCATATCGTTGACATTGTCGCAGTACTTGCAACATTGTTTGGCCTTGCAACATCACTTGGCCTAGGTGCACAGCAAGCCGCAAGCGGTATTAACCATGTATTTGGTACCGATGGCGGTATTGGTATGCAGCTTATTGTTATTGCAGTGGTAACACTGTTGGCAACAATGTCGGTGATTCGCGGTATTAACGGTGGTGTTAAGGTTCTCAGCAACGTCAACATGGTTGTTGCATTAGGCTTGCTGATCTTCGTAACTATCGCGGGTGGCATGGCGGGTATTAAGGCGATACCAACCGCGCTAATGGGCTACATTGAGAACTTTATTCCTCTTAGCAACCCTCATGGTCGTGATGATGAAACATGGATGCAAGGTTGGACGGTATTTTACTGGGCTTGGTGGATTTCATGGTCACCATTCGTAGGCATGTTCATCGCTCGTATCTCTAAAGGTCGTACAATTCGTGAATTTATCGTTGCAGTCTTATTTATCCCGACGTCTGTCATTATCATTTGGATGGCTATTTTCGGTGGTATTGCGATTGACCAGGTGGCGAATAAAGTGGGTGAGATTGGTATAAATGGTCTGCAAGATATTACACTTTCTCTATTCCACACTTATGATGCGTTACCAATGAGCTCAGTGCTTTCAGTGGTATCGATTGGTTTGATTATGGTGTTCTTCATCACTTCATCAGACTCAGGTTCATTGGTTATTGATAGCATTACTTCTGGCGGAAAAGTCGATGCACCTGTTCCACAGCGTGTATTTTGGGCATTGATGGGCGGCGCGATTGCGGCGGTTCTACTGTGGGTTGGTGGTACTGAATCTATTCAGGCATTACAAGCTGGAACAGTCTCAATGGCACTACCATTTGCCTTCATATTATTGCTTATGTGCCTAAGTTTGTTTCTTGGTTTACGTACAGAGAATCAATTGGTTAAGCAGCAAAGTGCTTTGAGCTAAAAGTATTTTTTCAAATAGAGGCCGACTTAGTCGGCCTTTTTTTCGCCGTAAACATAAGTGATTATCTATATTTTGTTTGAAAATCCATCGAACTGATTCTAGTTTACTGAAAACAATAAGTTAACCTGCTAAACTTCAGACATCCAAGTATTTGAATTATTGTGACAACAGCTTGTACTACTTGGATCGTATGTTCGAGTTTGTGATTCAGTCACAGGAAAGTAAGGGATATGAGGTCAACAGACCTTATAAGTATTCCGTAGAGAGGAATAATGACTAAAGGTATAGATAAATACAGTATCGACAGTACGGATTACACTGTTGGTCAAGATAACGTCCAAAAATGGGGTTTTGACGTTCATAACCCAGTGTTTGGTATCAGTGCGGGACTCATCACTTTGTTCTTGATCGGTGTGCTGCTTACAGATACCGCTTCAGCAAAGTCAGCATTGGATGGTGTTAAATGGCAAATTATCAATTCATTTGATTGGTTGTTCATTTGGTCCGGTAATATTTTCGTTATTTTTTGCTTGGGCTTGATTGTTTCTCCGTTTGGTAAAATCCGCCTTGGTGGTGTTGATGCAACGGCAGATTACTCATTCATGTCTTGGTTATCGATGCTGTTTGCTGCAGGTATGGGTATTGGCTTGATGTTCTGGAGTGTCGCAGAACCTGCGGCTTACTACACAGGTTGGTATGAAACGCCACTTGGCGTAGAGGCAAATACACCAGAAGCTGCAAAACTAGCACTCGGTGCAACCATGTATCACTGGGGGCTTCACCCTTGGGCTATTTATGGTGTTGTGGCGCTTTCACTGGCTTTCTTCTCTTACAACAAGGGATTACCGCTTTCAATTCGTTCTATCTTCTACCCAATTTTAGGTGATAGAGCGTGGGGCTGGGCTGGTCACATCGTTGATATTCTTGCTGTACTTGCAACCCTGTTTGGTTTGGCGACATCGCTTGGCCTTGGTGCGCAGCAAGCCGCAAGTGGTATTCAGCATGTATTCGGCATTGAGGCAGGCTTAGGGTTACAAGTCATTGTTATTACCGTAGTAACTTTGCTAGCGGTCGTATCCGTACTTCGTGGTATTGATGGTGGCGTTAAAGTTATCAGTAACATCAACATGTTGGTTGCTTTCCTACTGCTTATCCTAGTAGCTCTAATCGGCTACGCAGTGACTCTAGGTTCAATCCCTACAACATTGATGGCATACATCGAGAACATCATTCCGTTGAGCAACCCTCACGGTCGTGAAGATGAAGCTTGGTTACATGGTTGGACTGTATTCTACTGGGCCTGGTGGATCTCATGGTCTCCATTTGTCGGTATGTTTATCGCGCGTGTTTCTAAAGGTCGTACTGTTCGTGAGTTCATTACAGCGGTACTGATTGTTCCAACGACAGTGACTATCATTTGGATGTCAGTGTTCGGTGGTATGGCAATTGATCAAATCGTGAATAAGGTTGGTACCCTAGGTCAAAATGGCTTAACTGATGTATCACTGGCAATGTTCCAAATGTTTGATGTATTGCCGTTTGGTACTCTGCTTTCAATCATTGCGGTTGTATTGGTTCTCGTATTCTTTATTACATCGTCTGACTCGGGCTCTTTAGTCATCGACAGTATTACCGCTGGTGGTAAAGTTGATACGCCAGTGCCTCAACGCGTATTCTGGGCGTTCCTTGAAGGTGCGATTGCAGTAGCTCTATTGTGGGTTGGCGGTACTGAAGCCGTTCAAGCTCTGCAAGCGGGTGCAATCTCAACAGCATTGCCATTCACCATCATTCTATTGTTGATGTGTGTGAGCCTACTAATGGGTATGCGAACAGAGAAAAGATAGACTACCTACTATTCGATTTTTCATCTTTTTGATGTCGAATACAAAGTAAAACAAAAGGCAGAAGAGGAAACTCTCCTGCCTTTTTTTATCCATTTTACAGCCTGTAAAACTGTATATATCGTAGAAATCGTCGTTGAAATGGCGCCTTGAATTTGGCGAAAAGCCAAGTAATTGGCGAAAGCTAAGTTTTTGGTTTTATTGCAAATATAATGTGATGTAAAACTGTGAAATAGCTCGAATCGTTTGCTTAAATTGGGTAGTATTCGCTAGATTATCCACTACTCGTGAAACTTTGACATGAAACTAACACTTAAGCAGAAGTTAATAGGTGCTAGCCTATCTGCTGTTGTCGTTATGGCAACAGCGTTAACTTGGTTATCAGCAAACCAATTATTTGAACAGACTCGTAACGGCGTATACCTGCGAGCTGAAAGCGTATCAGAAGCAGCATCTGAAGGTATTAAAAACTGGATTGATATCCGCACCGATATCGCATCAGCATTTAATGACTTTTCACGAGAGGATGATGTTGTTCCTTTCCTTAAGCAAGCTCGTGTAGCGGGTGGCTTTGACGATATCTTTTTAGGTACTCCAGAAGGCGGAATGTACCGTTCACATCCTGAACGTAATCGCGCCGGTTACGATCCTCGTCAACGCCCTTGGTACCAGGAAGCAAACGCAGCCGGTAAGCAAATTATTACAACCGCTTATCAAGATGCGATTACCCAAGCGCTTCTAGTTACGATTGCTGAACCTGTTCGTCATAACGGTAAGCTTGTTGGTGTTGTTGGTGCGGATGTACTTATTGATCAACTAGTCAACGATGTTATCAGCTTAGATGTTGGTGACAACGCTTACGCAATGCTCATTGATGCCTCTGACGGCACATTCCTAGCACACCCAGACTCAGCACTGAGCCTTAAGCCTGTAAGCCAGCTTTCAAACGACATTTCTATGCCTATCATCGAAAACGCAGTGCGTACGGGTAGCATCGAGATCATCAAAGAGCGCGGTGCTGAGAAGCTTCTTTACTTCACTAATGTGCCTAATACGAACTGGATTTTTGCAGTTCAGATGGACAAAGCAACTGAAGAAGCGAATCACTCAACACTACTTACTCAGTTGATCACAACGGCGGTCATTATTACGTTAATCGTAATCGTATTAGTGTCCTGGTTAGTGAGCTTCCTATTCCGTGATTTGAACCGTGTTTCAGCGGCACTTGAAGAAATTGCTTCAGGTGAGGGCGACCTTACACAACGTCTTGAGCCTAAGAGCGATGACGAAATTGGTAAGCTTGCTGAAAACTTCAACCGTTTTGTAGGCAACATGCACACCATGGTGATCAAGCTAAGCGAAGTCTCTGCTGCGCTAGGTAACCAAGCACGTCAAACGGCTTCTCAAGCTGAAGAGCGTAGTGCTCGCATTCAGATGCAACAAGACGAAATCAATATGGTAGCAACAGCCGTGAACGAAATGGCTGCAGCAACACAAGAGATTGCGGGTAATGCTGATCAAACTGCACAGAATTCATCTGAAGCTGTTGGCGCGTGTGAGCACGGTACGGGTCAAGTTACACAGACTCAAAGCTCAATCCAAAACCTTGCACAAGAAGTTCAAGTTGCAACGAACGTGATTCTTGAGCTTGAAGAGCACGGCAATAGCATCAACGCTATCTTGTCCAATATCCAAGGCATTGCTGAACAAACTAACTTACTTGCACTTAACGCAGCGATTGAAGCTGCCCGTGCTGGCGAACAAGGTCGCGGTTTTGCGGTTGTTGCTGATGAAGTGAGAGTTTTGAGCCAACGTACACACGGTTCAACTCAAGAAATTCAACAAACGATTGAATTACTGCAAGGTACAACGGGCAAAGCGGTAAGTATCATGAACGATAGCCGAACGCTTGCTGAAACCAGTGTTGATGACTCAAACTCAGCGGCCGCTAGCTTAACGCAAATTCATGCTGCTGTTGAACGTATCAGTGATATGGCGACTCAAATCGCTTCTGCTGCAGAAGAGCAAGCGTCAGTAACGTCTGAGATTACTCGTAACACTGAAGGAATCCGTGACGTATCTAACGAGCTAGCAGGTGAAGCGCACCAAGCTGCAGAACAAGCTGCTCAGCTTTCTGAACTGTCTAATGAACTAGAAAATGAAATCAGCCGTTTTAAGCTGTAATTATAGATAGATAGATAGATAGATAGATAGATAGATAGATAGATAGATAGAAGCCCCAACTTAGGTTGGGGCTTTTTTATGTTCGCTTTTTAGAAGAAGCAAAATGTCGTGATCTAATCATGCTGGGCTATTGTTTATTGAAGGTTAAACAGCCCGAGCGTGACACCGAATATGTTTTATTATGGCCTCTAAGCCTTGACTCCGACTGGCGCTAAGCTGAGATTTTAGGTCTAGCTGGCGGAACCAGTCTTTAATATCGAATTCTAGAACGCTCGCGGGTTGTTGGTTGTTATAGGCGATCAACACCAACGCCAGCAAACCTTTAACTAATGAAGAATCGCTGGTCGCTTGTATCGACATTTTATTCTGTTGACCGATGGAAAGATCTAGCCATACATTACTTTGGCAGCCTGCGATAAGATGTGTTTTATTCATCTTTGTCACAGGGAAGGGCTCTAATCGGTCCCCCAATTCTATCAAATACATATAACGTTCTTCCCAGTCAGCGCATCGCTCGAAGTTTTTCTGGAGCTTTTCAGGGGACATAAGCTACCTTAACAGTTGGTGGATTCGTTTTAGTGACTGGCACAAGGCATCTATGTCTTTGGGCCTTGTGTACATGCCAATCGATGCGCGACACAGCGAGTTCTGACCGAGTCGTTTTATAAGGGGCATTGCGCAGAGATGTCCGGTACGAATCGCAATACCATATCTATCTAAGAATGAACCCACATCAAAAGAGTGTTGGTTTTTCATATTAAAGGCCAAAACGCCGGTGCGGTTATCATCGTCGCCATAGAGCTCTATTGCTGGTACCTGTCTAATGCTCTCCACCAAATAATTCATTATATTTTTTTCATAGCCAGAGATCTCTTTGAAGCCGATAGCTTCAATGTAGTCTAGAGCGGCGCCTAAACCTAAAATGCCGGCAATATTCGGAGTACCTGCTTCGAACTTCCATGGCGCTTGGCCAAACGAGGTTCCCAAAGGCAGGGTCACTTGATCGATCATGGCTCCGCCGCCTTCCCATGGCACCATGTTGTCGAGATGTGTTTTTTTTGCATAAAGCACGCCGATGCCTGTCGGGCCATACAGTTTGTGCCCAGAGAAGGCGTAGAAATCACAATCGAGGTCCGTCACATTGACTTCATCGTGCATGACAGCTTGAGCACCGTCTACTAACACGGGAACTTTTGCTTTATGTGCAGCTTTGACTATCGTTTTAATTGGGTTTATGCGACCTAGAACATTCGATACGTGGCTAATCGCCAGCAGTTTTGTCTTTGTATTCATTAACGAAACAAGGTCGTTGGGATTCAAATAGCCATTTTTTGCCATTGGCCAAACACGAATGTCGACATTATAAATTTCAGAAAGCATCTGCCAGGGAACAAGGTTGGCGTGATGCTCCATTTCCGTCACGATGATTTCGTCACCCGCTTTTAACCTAGGGCGTAAATAGCTATTCGCAACGAGATTGATGGCCTCTGTCGTCCCTTTGGTGAAAACAATACTTTCTCGGGATTTAGCTGAAATGAACTGAGCAAGTTTTTCTCTTACTTGTTCCATTTCTTCGGTTGCTTTAGAGCTTAGGTAATGGACACCTCGATGAACACTCGCATAATCATGTTGATAAAACTGAGTCATGCGGTCGATAACGATTTGAGGGGTTTGGGCCGTCGCAGCACTGTCTAAATAGACCAAAGGCTTGTCGTAAACTTGAGTTCTTAGAGCTGGGAAGTCGTTAAACCAAGGGCTTGTCTTTTCGCTCGAATCAATCATTAGGACATCCTTTATTGAGTGACGCATTGATTTTATCTATCGCAGATTGTCTTAGGGCGGGGTGTTTAATTCTCTCGGTAACGCCAATGACAAACGCAGAGGTAATCATGTGTTCGGCTCGTTCTTTTGGTATACCTCTAGAGCGTAAGTAGTTGATTTGGTTTGGGTCGATTTGCCCTGTTGTTGCACCATGGCTGCATTTAACATCATCGGCATAAATCTCTAATTGAGGTTTAGAGTTAACTTGGGCGTCATCGCCTAGAATCAGACTGTGGGTGTCCATTTGCCCGTCTGTTTTTTGCGCGGTAGGGTCAACATAGATCATGCCGTCGAAAACAGACTTAGATTGGTTTCGAGCGATGGTTTTATGATTTTGTTCACTTTGGCAGTGGGGAGAGTTGTGTTTCAAATAGGTGCGAGTATCAAAAACTGCCTCACCTTGAGGTAGGGAAATACTGTCCATAGCGACAAAACCTTGTTCGCCAGTCAGTTCTGAACTTACTTGATGTCGTATCAATTGGCCGGAGTAGAGCAAGCAACAAGAGTAGGCGCTAGCATGCGCATTAACTATCAAATCGTTGTGACCGAAGTGATGTTGACTTAAGGCCTCTTCGACAATTTTAGTGTGATGATAGTGAGCACCACAACCAACGTGTTGTGTTAAGCGAGATAATGTTACGCCTCCACCACTACCTTGTGAAACATGGTGTTCGATGACGGTGACTTCCGCATGAGCTGCGACTTCAATATGGCTTCTGTAGCTTGATACATCACCTTGTTTTTCGGAATTGATATGCAGAAGATAAATAGGTTTCGATACCTGCGTATTCGCTTCGACCTCGATTAATACGCCACTTGAAGCGGTAGCATCAGTAATATAGGTAAAAGCGTCTGGCTTTATTGAACGAGATAGCTCATCGATTTCAATTGGAGAGAGCGCGCAGATGGGAGTCACTCGAACTTTTGGAATCCAGTCGGAGTATCGAGCTAAAAAGAAGCCGTCGACGAAGACTAATCGATAAGCATCAATGTCTAAACTGAATTTGTTGTATGGCGTGTTAGCTGTCGACTGCTGTGGTGCGCTGCTTAGCTCTAGTTCGTTTAATCGGTCAAGAGGCGTGTATTTCCAGTCCTCATGTTGAGGGGACGGTAACTCAACCCCAAGCAATTTAGACCATTGTTTTTTTTGCCACTCATGCGGTCGAACAAGGGTTTCAAATGAATCAAGCAATGAATGTTTATTGTTCATCAATGATCCACCCATAGCCTTTCTCTTCTAATTCTTGAGCTAACGTGTGGTCACCAGATTTTACAATCTTTCCTTGGTACAACACGTGCACGAAATCTGGTTTGATGTAATTGAGGATACGTTGATAGTGCGTGACCAAAATGAAAGCTCGTTGCTCATTCTGCAGCGCGTTTACACCTTCAGAGACGGCTTTAAGGGCATCAATATCTAGACCTGAGTCGGTCTCGTCTAGTATACAAAGATCAGGTGAGAGCACCGCCATTTGTAGAATGTCATTGCGCTTTTTCTCTCCACCAGAGAATCCCTCATTGACAGAGCGTTGGAGTAAATTTGCCGGCATCTTCAACAATTGCGCTTTTTCTTCCAATAGATCTTCAAAGTCAAAACGATCGATTGGTTCTAAGCCTCGATATTCACGAACCTCGTTGAGAGCTGTATTTAGAAAGAGTTTGTTACTGACACCTGGAATTTCGACAGGGTACTGAAAGGCTAAAAATACCCCTTCACCGGCTCTTTCCTCTGGATCTAGCTCTGTAAGATCTTGACCTTTGAAAACAATCTCACCACTGACGACCTCGTAATCATCCTTGCCTGCCAGTGTGGCGGATAGGGTACTTTTTCCCGACCCATTCGGTCCCATAATTGCGTGAACTTCACCAGGTTTAACAGTTAGGTTAATACCTTTTAGGATAGTATTTTCTTCAACGCTGACATGTAAATTTTTAATTTCTAACATTTTATCCCACACTATGCTCGAGGCTGATTGATAGAAGTTTTTGCGCTTCAACAGCGAATTCGAGTGGTAATTCTGAAAATACGTCTTTACAAAAACCATTGACGATCATGGATATGGCGTTGTCTTCACTGATCCCTCTTTGGGTGCAGTAAAACAGTTGATCTTGGCCAATTCGAGAGGTCGTCGCTTCGTGTTCAACGTGAGCAGACGGGTTTTTGACTTCGATATAAGGAAAAGTGTGAGCCCCACATTCGGCGCCGATTAACATTGAATCGCACTGAGTGAAGTTTCTCGCACCTTCTGCGTTGGGGGTGACTTTAACCAGCCCTCGGTAACTGTTCTGGCTTTTGCCTGCTGAAATCCCTTTTGAAATGATGGTAGAGCGAGAGTGTTTTCCTATATGAACCATCTTAGTGCCGGTATCGGCTTGTTGAACGCCATTCGTTAAAGCGACGGAGAAAAACTCACCGACAGAGTAGTCTCCTTTGAGAATCACGCTTGGGTACTTCCACGTTATCGCAGAGCCTGTTTCTGATTGAGTCCAAGACATTTTGCTGTACTCGCCTTCGCAAACCGCACGTTTGGTTACGAAGTTGAGTATGCCGCCTTGTGAATCCTCTGCTCCTGAGAACCAGTTTTGCACAGTGGAATATTTAACTTCAGCACGCTTGTGAATGATGACTTCTACGACGGCGGCGTGAAGCTGATAGGTATCTCTCATCGGGGCAGAGCAACCTTCGATGTAGCTGACGTATGAGTCCTCATCAGCCACTAAAATTGTTCTTTCAAACTGGCCTGTTTTTGCTTGGTTTATTCGAAAGTAGGTAGAGAGTTCTCTTGGGCATCTCACACCTTTAGGGATGTAAACAAAAGTGCCGTCAGAGGCAACAGAGGCATTCAAAGCCGCAAAGAAGTTATCTTCAGGTGGAACAACGGTGCCTAGGTATTGCTGCACGAGTTCAGGGTATTCTTGGATAGCTTCGCTGAATGAACAGAAGATGATTCCGAGTTCTTTCAGTTCGTTTTGATAGGTAGTGGTGACGGAAACTGAATCGAAGATTGCATCAACAGCAATTTCTGAACCTTCTCTAACTGGAATCCCCAGTGTTTCAAAGGCTGTCTCGACTTCTTCGGTTAAAAATTCATTCGAGCCATCATCACTATCTTTGTCACAACTATCTTTGTCGCAGCTAGAGCAACTTGGGGCGGAGTAGTAACTGTAATCTTGGTAATTTAGGTCTGGATAATCGGCTTTTAACCAATGCGGTTCCTCCATCGTTCGCCATTTACGGAATGCTTTGAGACGAAACTCCAACATCCATTCGGGTTCGTTACGTTTTGCGGAGATTGCTCGAACGACTTGTTCGTTGATTCCCTTCGACAAAGTATCTGAAGATAACTCAGTGTAGAAACCTTCACGATAGTGACTGCTCTGCAGTAACTCTGTAACTTCAGGCTGCGTGTCAATTTCTGGTTGCGTTTCAACGTCAAGTAGCGTTTTAGCTTCAGACTGCGTTTCTAATGCGCACATGGTTAAACTCCAAAACTCTCGCCACATCCACAAAGGTTCTTCACTTTGGGATTATTGTATACAAAATTACTGTTTAAACCCTGACGCACAAAGTCGATCTCTGTGCCATCGATCATAGGTAGGGCTTTGAGTGCAATATAGAAAATGACGTCATGTGATTCGTACTTGATGTCGTCATCGGATGGCGAATCGATCAGCGCCACTTCATATGCAAACCCCGTACAGCCAGAGGACTTAACCGTGAGGTGGAAGTGCTTTTGCCCATGTGATAACTGGGAAATTCTGTTTGCGGCACTTTCACTTAACGTAACGCCTTGCCACTCCATATCATGTATGGATATGTCATTAGAACCGGAACTCGAAATACTCACCTTACTGCTCCATATTTGACTGGTGATAATAGATGATATTGATTATCATTTGCATATCAACCATGTATTGTCTATGGTCTTTAGGTCGGGGATCAATATGTTGACAAAACATAAATCCCAAATACTATATGTGCCATTGCTTGTTAATAATGATTATCATTAAGATTTAATTGAGGTTGTATAATATGGATGTCATCGTTTATTCCAAGCCACAGTGTGTGCAATGCACAGCAACGGTTAAGGCGTTACAGAGCAAAGGTATTGAGCATACAGTTGTTGATTTAACGTGCGACGAAATCGCAATGGAAAGGGTTCAATCAATGGGGTATCGACAAGCTCCCGTGGTTGTCGCCAATGACCGCCATTGGTCCGGTTTTAGACCTGACATGATCAGCGCGTTGGGTTAATGATTGTTTACTATTCTAGCGCTTCAGGGAATACGAAGCGGTTTGTCGAACAGCTAGGATTACCTGCGATCAGGCTTCCTACTGAGGCCAATGAAAGGGCGCTAGAGATTGAGCAACCATTCGTACTCATATGCCCGACTTATGCCGATGGTGAGGGGCGAGGAGCTGTGCCTAACTCTGTTATAAGTCTATTGAATAACCCGAATAATCGAGCATTGATTAAAGGTGTGATTGCTTCGGGAAATCGAAACTTTGGAGCTCTTTTTGCTCGCGGAGGTGCCATTGTCGCTGAAAAATGCAATGTACCGCTGTTGTATCGTTTCGAACTATCTGGAACCCAGAGCGATATTGATATCGTGACAAATGGGTTAGAACAATTTTGGAAACATCATGGATAACCACTTTGAGAACGAGTCCCTTGACTACCATGCTTTAAACGCAATGTTGAATCTACTTGATGAACAAGGGACGATTCAGTTTGAGGCAGATAAGCAAGCGGCTCGACAGTTTTTCTTACAACACGTTAATCAAAATACCGTTTTCTTTCATAATTTAGACGAGAAGATCGACTATTTGCTCAGAGAGGGATATTACGAGGCTCAAGTTATTGAGCAATATGATCGCAGTTTTCTTCATCAAATCTGGGCAAACGCCTATCAAGCCAAATTTCGATTCCGAACGTTCTTAGGTGCTTATAAGTTTTTTACTTCCTATGCATTGAAAACTCGTGATGGTAAGCGATATTTAGAAAGGTTCGAAGACCGAGTGGTTATGACTGCACTGTTACTGGCTCGTGGTGACTGTGAATTTGCACTGGCACTAATGGAAGAAATCATTCATCAGCGCTTTCAACCGGCTACGCCCACTTTTATTAACTCCGGCAAAAAGAGCCGTGGTGAATTAATCTCCTGCTTTTTGTTGAGAATTGAAGACAATATGGAGAGCATCGGTCGTGCGATTAACTCATCGTTGCAACTCTCACGTCGTGGCGGTGGTGTTGCTTTACTTCTGACGAATTTAAGAGAGCAAGGTGCGCCTATTAAGGGGATCTTAAATCAAAGTTCAGGTGTCGTCCCCGTGATGAAATTGCTTGAAGACAGTTTCTCGTATGCAAACCAATTGGGGTCTAGGCAAGGCGCCGGCGCTGTCTATCTCAATGTTCATCATCCAGACATCATGCAATTTCTTGATACAAAAAGAGAAAATGCCGATGAGAAAATTAGAATTAAGACCTTGAGCCTTGGTGTTGTCATCCCCGATATTACTCTGGAATTAGCCAAGCAAAACAAAGATATGTACTTGTTTTCTCCCCATGATGTTGAGCGAGTGTATGGCGTACCTTTCTCTGAAATTAGCGTGACGGAGAAGTACCATGAAATGGTGGACGACCCGAGGATCCGCAAAGGGAAAATGAGTGCAAGAGGCCTTTTCCAAACGCTTGCCGAGATCCAATTTGAGTCGGGCTATCCATACATTATGTTCGAAGATACGGTTAATCAGGCTAACCCCATTCAGGGGCGTGTAAATATGTCTAACTTGTGTTCGGAAATATTGCAGGTCAACGAGGCGTCAAATTATGATGATGACTTGAACTATAGTCATGTCGGGCGAGATATTTCGTGCAATTTAGGCTCGATCAATATTGCTAAAGCCTTGGATGGAGGCCAGTTATCTCAAACCGTTGATACCGCAATTCGAGCATTAAATGCAGTGTCAGAGATGAGCGCAATCAACAGTGTTCCGTCGATAAGAAAGGGCAACGATGAAAGTCATGCTATTGGTTTAGGTCAGATGAACTTGCATGGGTTTTTGGCTAGAGAACGCATTCACTATGATTCACCAGAGGCCATTGATTTCACCAGCAGTTATTTTGCCTGTGTTTTATATCACTGTCTCGTGGCTTCCAATAAGTTGGCACAAGAGAAAAAGAGTACGTTCAAAGGGTTCGAAGATTCTAGTTACAGTGATGCGTCTTTCTTCGACAAATATTTGCAGCAGGATTTCTCGCCAAAATTGGACGTGGTCCAAGATCTCTTTAGCCGTTTAGATATACGAATACCCACCGTGTCTGAGTGGAACGAATTGAAACAACTCGTCATGAGCTCAGGGCTATACAACCGATACTTACAGGCCATTCCTCCTACAGGCTCAATTAGCTATATCAACGACTCTACCGCTTCTATTCATCCCGTTACCGCTAAAGTGGAGATAAGAAAAGAGGGTAAAATTGGGCGAGTTTACTTCCCTGCGCCGTATTTGAATAACTCCAATTTAGAGTACTTCCGTGATGCCTTTTCCATAGGCCCTAAGGCAATAATCGATGTCTATGCAGCGGCCACTGAACATGTTGATCAAGGCCTTTCATTAACTTTGTTTTTTGACGATGAGGTAACGACGAGAGATATCAACAAAGCTCAGATCTACGCATGGAAAAAGAAAATTAAAACGCTTTACTACATCCGAATGCGACAGAAAGCATTAGAAGGTACTCAAGTCGAAGGGTGCGTGTCGTGCTCACTGTAATAAAGGGATAAACGCAATGAAAAAGATGGAATCCGGACCTGTTCAAGCGATTAACTGGAATCGTATGATTGATGGTAAAGATCTAGAGATTTGGAATCGCCTGACGGTTAATTTTTGGCTGCCTGAAAAGGTACCTTTATCCAATGATATTCAAACATGGAAGCAACTAACTGAAGAAGAGCAAACGCTAACGATTAGAGTTTTTACCGGTTTAACGTTACTCGACACGATTCAGAATACGGTGGGTGCGCCAGCCTTGATGGAAGATGCGAGAACACCTCATGAAGAAGCGGTATTAACTAACATCGCTTTTATGGAGGCAGTTCATGCTCGTAGCTACTCTTCTGTATTCTCAACTTTGTGTACTACGCCGCAAATTGATGAAGCCTTTCGCTGGGCTGAAGAGGCCCCTCTGTTACAGAAAAAAGCACAGATTATCCTCGACGATTATTTGGCTGAAGGCGATCCGCTAAAGAAAAAAGTGGCCAGTGTTTTTCTAGAGAGTTTCTTATTCTATTCTGGGTTTTATCTACCCATGCATTGGTCGAGTCGGGCTAAACTGACCAATACAGCGGATTTGATCCGTCTGATTATTCGTGATGAGGCGATTCATGGTTACTACATTGGATACAAATTTCAACTCGCTTACCAATCTCTTAGTGAGGAAGAACAGGCGAGAGTTAAGGATGAAGCTTATTCATTAATGTTCTCTCTTTATGAAATCGAAACGCAATATACCGAATCGCTTTATGATCCTGTTGGCTTAACTGAAGATGTGAAGCATTTTCTACATTACAATGCCAACAAGGCATTGATGAATCTAGGGTTTGAAGCATTGTTCCCGGATGAGTTATGTCAGGTTAACCCTGCTATCATGGCCGCCTTGTCGCCAAATGCTGACGAAAATCATGACTTCTTTTCTGGTTCTGGATCTTCTTATGTCATAGGTAAAGCTGTCGCTACTGAAGACGATGACTGGGACTTTTGAACAAATAGCCCGAGTATGAACTCGGGCTTGAAAGAGGATTACTTACCCTTGAATCGACATCATCGTTCTAAGGCCAGCCGTTTGAAAATTAGGTCACTCAGACGGCAAATTTTGCTTTAACTCTAAAAGCATTTTATAAGCACTTTCGCCAGACATTTCGTATGGGTTAAATTGATCCGAAGTCGAAAATTGTAAGTTCAACAGTTCAGTCAAATTAGACTGCGGAATGTCTCCCATCGACCAATCTCCAAACTCTCGACAATCAACTTCCTTAAAATACAGTATGGTCACTCTCTCGTGCCGCTTATCGTTTAGGATGTGATTGTAGGTATGGTTTACCGCCTCCCTAGAGCCTTCAATGCATTGAAGAAAGTACTTTTGATTATGACTGAGAAGCCCTGTTAGATGGCTCTGCCGGTTGTGGTCTCGTGAGATAGTGAGTATTTCATCCAGTGCTTTGGAATCACAACATTCGGAAAGTGTACTGACATAAATTAACCGAGTTAGGAACATAGGCATCATTTCGAATTTTTGTTCAAAGGGTATTAATAAATATAAGCCAAGCTCATGGAATTGCGAGTTATTGACCTAATTGTCACTCGGGGGCTTTCGGAAGAGAAGAGGATGGCGATGAAGTCGCAAAGGACAGCTAGCAAGATGCGCTAAAATGAGCCGAATATTGGACATTCAATCATTCTAGCGACCTGCTTGCATCGAGTCTCTCGTTAGTCGTTAAGAACCGAAATCGATTCGACGTTGGAAGATGCATCGAATCGAACATTGACCAATACGCTTTCACGTTCAAAAGTCACATCATCAAAATCAGTGGCTGCGATCTTAAATCCATTCCTTGCGAATAAACTGGTCACTGTTGTTCGTTGTTTCTGTTCCATGGCGCTTGTCAGTAGTTCGTTCATTGTGATCTCCATTAAGTAACCGTGTGCATAGTGTAAGCGTACAGGGTCTACGTTATGAGTTCAATTGCTTAATTAATAAGCTGTGTTGATGAGTTCAATTGAATGATTTTGGTATTCCAAAATGTGATAAATAAGAGGGTGGATGGCCGTATTACCTATGATAAGTATGGTGTAATGTGACCACCGTTCAGTAGACTTTTGGGTAGGGGTTTATTTAAAAAAATTCAATGTAATAAGTGGTTACAAATCGAACTAGTGTGGTTTGTGGTTTTACGTTTTTTCGAAATTACTTTGTATTGGTTCAGGTTATTGCGATGTCGCATCTTCGGCATCCTGTTTTAATCTTTAGCCATAAACGGACTTGATGACTTGATGGATTAGTAATTCTGCCGTTGCTTTTTGGATGTTGGGGTTTTTCAATTTAAGCGATAAGTCTTTGATCTAATGAGCAAGAAGGAACGTATTTCTGTTCATTTAATTGAAGATGAGTAGGCAAAGATGTTATCTAAAGAGACTGAATCAAGAATTATTGAAATGGCGTGGGAAGACAGAACGCCGTTTGAAGCAATAGAACTGCAATTTGGTTTAAATGAATCAGAGGTGATTCGCTTGATGCGCAGTCGTTTGAAGCTTGGCAGTTTCAAGTTGTGGCGTACTCGCGTTTCTGGTCGCTCTACCAAGCACGTAAAACTTCGTAGCTCAGATGTATCTAGAGGTTATTGCCCTACTCAGTATAAGCATCGTTAAATTGATACTTACGTAGATTTGTAGCCTCAATGGATATCCCTGTATGGAAAAGAAAGGAATAAAAGGAATGAAAAAGTTTATTACTCTATTTTTGGTATTGCTCTGCTTTGGTGTCAGCCATGTTCAGGCCAATGATGCGCGACTTAAGCAAGCTTACCAAAATCACAAAAGTGATGTTCAAGTACGTGGGTCGGGTTTAGTTTCACGATTACTTCCAGACGATAATAAAGGCTCTCGACATCAGAAGTTTATCTTAAGGCTCGACAGCGGACAAACTTTGCTGGTGGCACATAATATTGATTTAGCTCCTCGTATTCAGGGATTGAGAAAGGGCGATAGAGTTGAATTTTATGGGGAGTATGAATGGAACAAGAAAGGTGGCGTGATGCACTGGACCCACAAAGACCCTCGGAATCACCATGCTCATGGCTGGCTGAAGCATAATGGGAAAATATACGAATAGACGACACTTGGCATGGCATATCTGCCATTGAAGAGCATCGTAGAAGGGTGTTAGAGATAGGTAGTGAAAGGGTGCCTATCACTGGGTTTTGTTGTAACTTGGTTTTTAGTGATTTAATAATTTGAGGCTTTATGATTGAAGTGAATTATTTAGTTCAAGTCGTGAGTATTCCTGATGATCTCATTGAAGCATCACAGAAAGCGGGTTCAGACTTGTATATGACCTACAAGCTTTATCAGCTGCTTGTACAGTCCAATCTTTTGTGGCGAGTTTGGTATATCGATGAATTTGGCAAAGTTTGGCTTGAAGTCAATTTGGTTAATGATGTGGGTGACCCAGAATTTCATACGATAGCTTTAGATCAAGGTACTTATCTGAAAATAGACACGGAATGCTATGAAGTGTTGGATGAGTTGAAATAGACGAAAAGAGCCGATAGTTCGGCTCTATCATTGGCTCTCGATAGGTCTATTTGTAAGCTAGCTTCGCTTGGTTATTTTTACATTAAACCCAACGGGAGACATCGTGAACGCAAACTGTTCAACCACAGTTTCAGGGGCTTGTTGTGGCTCAATGCTGAATTCTTTAAACAATGTATGAAAGGCGAGTTTAATTTCCATCATGGCCAATGAGCGTCCAGGGCATAGCCTTGCTCCTCCACCAAACGGCTGAAGGTTAGAGAAGGAAGCGCCATCTTTTTCTACCCAACGATTCGGGTTAAACGTTGTTGGATCTTCAAATAAATCAGGGTCAAAACCATTCGCGTGTAGCATTACAAAAACAGGCGTGCCTTTTTTTACTTCGATGTCACCAATCTGAGTGTCTCGTGTGGGTTCCAAATAAAGTTGTGGTGCTACTGGCTTTAATCGCATGGCTTCATACATCACCGCTGTCATATAAGGTGTTCGAGGAAGCGGCCATTCTAAGACTTTTCTCTTCCCTAGGGCGTCAAGTTCATCTTGTAAGGCCAACTCACTACTGCGATTGCCGCTGACTAAGAATGCCATCCATGCCAGTGTATTCGCTGTGGTATCTTCACCTGCTAATAGAAGGGTAATAGCATTTGCAACAATATCTTGGTCAGTTAATGAGGAATCTTGTTCTTGTTCCAATAACATGATTTGCAGCATGTTCTCTGGTGAGTCTTTAAGGGCTGGTTCGTGAACCAGACGAGCGCGTTGTTTTTCAATACACCCATAAACGAAATGCCCTATGTCTTCCAAACTGGTATCAAACAGCTTGTCTTTTTTCGTTTTGAAAAAACGCCACAATGGAATTGGAGAACTACAGCGTTGATTTATTACCGGAAATACGTTTTGTAAGCTTTTACTTAGTGGCACAGTTGTTTGTTCTATAGAGTTAAAGTCTTCCCCGAACGCTAGCAGAGATGTTACATCAACCGTGTATTTTTTAAACTCTGCTACGAGTTCGACCACTTCTCCTGATTCCGCTAGCATTTCAAGGTGCTTTCCCAAACGCTCTGCAATCACGCTTAACTGAGGGTGAAAATGTTTAAGGTGACTCGGTTGAAACATCGGTTCTGTTAATTTTCGTTGATGCTTCCAACGTTCCTCTTCAGCAGAGAATACGCCATTAAGACCGATTTCATCAAAGACACTCTCGATATTCTTTAGGCGGCGAAACTCATCCGGTCTCGATTTCAACACTGATTTGATTTGAGCTGCATCAGACAATACAAGTACATCTTTCATGCCTAGTTTTAAACGAAAATGAGCACCGTACTCTTTAATCCAACACAACATTTGTTGATGAACATTGGACTTTTTTAAATAGCTCACATGTCCTAAAACACCAGAAGTGGGTGGCATTGGTAGTTGCTCAATTCGCTTCATTTGCATTTCCTTATGTATATCATTGATGGCGCGTAACAATACGGAAGTTACGGCTAGAGCGATAAGTAAAAGTCACCATTTAATTTAGCAAGTTTCCTGGTTTGTTAAGTAAAGGTATGTAAGTGAGTGGTTAGCCGCTAAGTTTACGAAACCTCGGAACCCGAGATTCCCCGACAATTACTTAACGAATATTCTTGATAGTGGACTAATTACGCCGTTGGCTCCTCTATCTATGATGTGAGTATATATTTGCGTTGTTTTTAGATCGGTATGTCCAAGCTGTTCTTGAACTGTTCTAATATCAGCACCGCTTTGAAGAAGGTGCGTCGCAAATGAATGCCTTAAAGTGTGGCAGGAAATGTTTTTCTCAATGTCGGCTTTTTGGCTAGCGACCTTAATGTGTTTTTGTAGCGCTGTTGGATGAATATGATGCCTACGTAATTCACCTGTTCGTAAATCGGGGGCCAGACGAGCAGAAGGAAAAAGAAATTGCCAATTTAAGCTTCTTTCTGCACTCGGGTATTTTTTAGCTAGAGAGTCGGGCAGGTATACGCCAGAAAAAGCTTTATCATGTATATCTTGCTGATAGTATTCTGCGGATTTCTGTTGTTGTAACTTGATTGCGGGAAAAAGCTCGGGGGCTATTGTCACTATACGGTTCTTTCCTTCTTTTCCTTGCCACACTCGCACTGATTTGTAGTCATAGTCGATGTCTTGCATTCGTAAGCGTAGACACTCCATCAACCGTAGGCCTGACCCATACATTAATTGGTAAGGTAATTTGAAGTTAGGTGAGCAGTGGTTAAAGAACCTGCCAATTTCTTCTGGAGTCATAACCGTTGGCAACTTTCGGGATTTGTCTGAACGGCGAAACTGCATATCAAGTTCAATGGGTTCTTGGATGATTTCTTTGTATAAAAAGACTATCGCATTGAGGGCTAGGCTCTGCGTTTTCTGTGCTGACTTCCTATCAACAACTAAGTGCGTCAAGAAGTCTTCTACATGCCTTGAAGTCAAACTTCTGGGATGCTTTTTATTATGATAAAGAATGTACTGGTGAATCCAATAAATGTACGCCTGTGTAGTACGAAGAGCATAGTGTCTCCCCAACATATACTCTTGTATGTAGGCTAGAAATGGTGATTTTTGCATTTTAATTTTAACTGGTTATATATACATGAGTTTCAGTTTGGCACATCAATTCATGCTATATAGAAAAAATCTGTATTTTGGGATTCAGGCAGATGCTCGTAGTGCTTAAGTTGCTGTTAGTTTTCATAAAAACGGGGTATGGTTAACTTCATCAAGATACTAGATAGAAAAATTCTATATTTAAATGCAGAATTTTTCTGTCTAAGAGCTGTTGAACTAAGCCGCTTCGCGGAGGGCTTTCCTCTCACTTACCTGATAGACCAAACTTATGATGTATCCATAGATTAAGGAATACATCATGACCTTATTAAGACAACAACTTATCGATGAAATGGCGGTTCGCCGTTTTTCTCCGAAAACCCATGCAAGCTATTTACGTTGGGTTAAAGATCTATCTACTACTTACGATCTGTCCCCCGATTTACTCACTGATCAACAGATTAGTGCGTATTTACGTACGCTCACCACAGAGCGGAGCTTAAGTAGTAGTACTTGTGCTCAAGCTTTGAATGCCATCTTGTTCTTTTATCGTGCCGTTTTGAATAGAGAATTTGAAGAGCGGTTGGTTCCCCCGATTAAACGCGCCAGTAAAATACCGGAGCTGCTTAATCGCGAGGAAGTAAGAAGTATCATTAGTCATTGTCGAAGTCTTAAATATCAGACCGCACTTGAAATGTGTTATGGATGTGGCCTACGTGTCAGTGAGGTCGTAGGCTTGTACGTGAAAGACATTGATGGTACGGCGAAACGACTGCACATTCATTGTGGTAAAGGTAAAAAAGATCGCTTTGTTCCACTGGGTGATAGCCAACTGAATCATCTTCGAAATTACTGGTGTCATTATCATCCCACCGTAGTGCTGTTTCCCAGCCTAGAGCCCGAAAAGCCATTGGGTATTAGCTCTCTGCAGAAATGCTTCAAAGCAGCAAAAGTTGAGGCAAACGTCAGAAAATTAGGAGGAATACACGCTTTGAGGCACGCTTATGCGACTCATCAGCTTGAGTCGCGCATGCCTTTGAATGTTCTTCAGCGTTACCTCGGACATTCGAATATCAAAACGACATTGAGGTACACCCATTGGATTGGTCATCACAACGAAAGCTCGGACGGAAGTAAGTTCGACTTAGTTGCTCAACTATGGGAGGAGAGCGAATGAACGCATTATCTCCTTACCAAGCCGTATTAACACAAGGCTTAGAAGAGCTTGATAAAAGCAAAGTCACACCGAGACAGTGGCAAGTGCTTAACCATTTAAGAGACTGCCGAACAGAGCGTATGGGCAGCTACGACTGGCGTTGTCAGCAATGTGGTCATGAAACGCGTTGGTACTGCTCTTGTCGAGACCGTCATTGCCCCAATTGCCAAGAGCAGATGAGACAGCAATGGCTAACAAAGCGAAGCCAAGATATTTTACCTGTGGCCTACCATCATATGGTTTTTACCTTACCTCACGAGTTCAATGCTCTGGTTAAAGCGCATCCTAAGGTGGTTTATCAATGCTTGTTTCATTCAGTGTGGGCAACATTATGCGCGTTTGCTAATGAGCGGCATCACCTTGTCGGTCAACTTGGAGCATTAATGGTTCTTCACACTTGGGGAAGAAATCTGAGTCAACATACTCATATTCATTGCCTACTACCGAGTGGGGTGCTTACAAAAGATCGGCAATGGCAACCGACAAGAAAAGAGAGTTACCTGCTTCCGGTTAAAGCCCTATCCGTTCGCTTTAAGAAAGAGATGTTATGCCGAGTAAGCGAGTTGATAGCAACGCACAGTAATTTATTAGAGGAAGCCGCTAGTAAGAGGTGGGTTGTGTACAGTAAACCTGTACTCCACGAGCCTACAGCGGTAGTGGGTTATCTATCTCGGTATTGCAATCGTATCGGGTTAAATCCCAACCAATTAAGTTATAACGTGGATGGCCGTATCACGATGAGTTACAAAGACTATCGAACCAATGGGACGCAAAGAATGTGTTGTAATGCGGGCGAGTTACTTCGACGCTTACTTTTACATGTGTTGCCTAAAGGGCTAATGCGAATACGCTATTATGGCTTTTTAGCTAATGCGGTACGGGTAAAAGCGATAGCGGAAATTAGGCAAAGCTTACGAAAGCGACCCGCAGAGAAGTCGGAAGTGTCGAAAGAGAAACCGTGTTGTCCGAACTGCCATAGCAACAGCATGGTACTCGTGTGCATCAATATTAGACCTAGGATAGTCGTTTCAGAGCATCGACTGACCTAGTTGTCTGATTGTAATGAATAAAATTATCGTTGTGTTATGGCGAGAGAGGGGCATTGTTCGCTTTTAAAAAGATTATGCAACGGGTATAGTCGCAGTAGATAAATTGGTGGCTAGAAGTGGAAAATGGACGGCTGATGGGGTACCAGTCTTAATGATAAGAGTGGAACGTAAGTCAGTCCTAAAAAGCAAACTCCATAGATAGAAGCAGCCAAGTCCAACAGGTATTTATCCATTGTGCTACGACAACGGATAAATACTTAAGCGTTAGCCGTAAAAATATCAGCTACATACTCTCTAAGGGTAATAAATTATGTCAAAGAAAAGTAGAGTTTCTCGTTCTAAGGAAGACTTAAAGATCGAGTTAAAAGAACAGCTTCAAATACTCCAACATGCTTGCAAAAGCTACGATGATGGTCTTGAAGCTATAGGGAAGCATATAGCTTTGAGTTTACGAGTACTCTTGCATCATCATGGGCAATCCCGATCATTGCTTGAACAGCTCGGGTTGCGAAATAAACGATTTTTTGATTCTGCCGGACCTTTGAGCCCAACAAATCTTCTTACAGAATGTAATCTGGTTGGTGGTACGGTTAACAGTAGTGGTGGGTCTTATACACCTTTAGTTCAAATGGGCGGGGGTCCTATTCCACCAAGAAAGGTGGAGTTTTCTAAGTGGTGGAATGAACCTGTACTCAAAGATAATCGAGGAAGAACATTCTCACGTAGAGAACTAGTCAATAATGTAGCTAATACAGATGGAGGCGCTCACGTAGATCCATCCCTCGAAGAGTCTTATATGGACTTATCTAGGCGTAACTCTCTTGGTTGGAACTTTAGTGATGGTAACGTTGAAGAAGCATTCAAAGGGCGTGCGGAACTAGCTTGCATGAGACAAATAGCACACGAGCTAATGATTAGCATTGAAAACAATGCTCCTGCATATTTCCCTAATAATTACGGCTAACAAATAAGGATTAAGGTGTTGCGTAGCCAACACTAAATCCCAAGTGTTGAA
>NZ_JBGOOI010000061.1:0-27637 GCF_041439605.1 Vibrio sp. 1F169
AGCTGATCAGATCGTAGGTTCTGGATTTAGTTCCACTGAATTACGCAACAAAGCCCCTCAATCCATTAGAGAATTAATGGCGAAAAAGTGGCGGTAGACACTGTAAACGACCGTTATTTAGCTGTTTTATTCGTAAAAAAGGCGACAATTTTCACTGTCGCCTTTTGCTATTTAGAGCCTAATTTTTCTATTCCCAATCAAGGAAAACCTTGCCAGAAAGCCCCCTACGTATAGCATCGAAGCCAGCTTGGAAATCATCAATTTTAAAGTGATGAGGTAATGATTGGTGATAGGTCTAACCCTGATTGAATCAAACTTGCCACTATATGCGAAATAAAAAATAACCAATAAATATCAATTGGTTAAATTATTTATAAATTAAATATGGCTACAGAGTGGCGATAAAAAAGGCAACAGTTTTACCTGTTGCCTTCTAACATTCAAAACTGGTAGTAACCTACTCCCAGTCTAAAATTACTTTACCTGACATACCAGAGCGCATCATGTCGAAGCCTTTCTGGAAGTCGTCCACTTTGTAGTGGTGAGTAATGATTGGTGTTAGATCTAGGCCTGATTGAATCAAAGAAGCCATCTTGTACCAAGTTTCGAACATCTCACGACCGTAGATACCTTTGATAACCAAGCCTTTAAAGATTACTTGGTTCCAGTCTACTGCCATGTCTGATGGTGGAATACCTAGTAGAGAGATCTTACCGCCGTGGTTCATGTTAGTCAGCATGCTATTGAACGCAGATGGGTTACCAGACATTTCTAGGCCTACATCGAAGCCCTCAGTCATGCCGAGATCAGCCATTACGTCTTCAAGCTTCTCTTCCATTACGTTTACTGCGCGAGTTACACCCATTTGACGAGCAAGGTCTAGGCGGTATTCGTTTACGTCAGTGATTACAACGTGACGAGCACCAACGTGCTTAGCAACAGCAGCAGCCATGATACCGATTGGACCAGCACCAGTGATTAGCACGTCTTCGCCTACTAGGTCGAAAGAAAGCGCTGTGTGTACTGCGTTACCAAACGGGTCAAAGATTGATGCTAGATCGTCAGAGATTTCTGCAGGGATCTTAAATGCGTTGAACGCAGGGATCACAAGGAACTCAGAGAACGCACCAGTGCGGTTTACGCCAACACCTGTTGTGTTACGACAAAGGTGAGTACGGCCGCCACGACAGTTACGACAGTGACCACATGTGATATGGCCTTCACCAGATACACGGTCGCCGATTTCAAAACCACGAACTTCTTGGCCGATGCCAACAACTTCACCCACGTATTCGTGACCTACCACCATAGGTACTGGAATTGTGTTTTGTGACCACTCATCCCAGTTGTAGATATGTACGTCTGTACCACAAATTGCAGTTTTCTTAATACGAATAAGAAGATCATTATGACCCATTTCAGGTTTTTCAACCTCGGTCATCCAGATGCCTTCTTCAGGCTTAAGCTTAGAAAGTGCTTTAATTTTCATAATGTTATCCAGTTCATCTCGCCTAACTGTAAGGCGAGAATCAAAAATCTATATGTTCTATTGGGTGTTGTTCTATCTAATCAAAGGATGCACAAGGCACCCCTTTAAAATTAGATGATAGCCATGTCTTTACCAACTTGGATGAACGCATCGATTGCGCGATCCAGTTGCTCACGAGAGTGTGCAGCAGACATTTGCGTACGGATACGAGCTTGGCCTTTTGGTACTACAGGGAAAGAGAAACCTACAACGTAGATGCCTTTCTCTAGGGCGCGCTCTGCAAATTCAGCCGCTACTTTTGCATCACCAAGCATGATTGGGATGATAGCGTGGTCAGCACCACCCATTGTGAAGCCCGCTTCTTCCATGCGAGTACGGAAGTGAGCAGAGTTTTCCCATAGTTGAGTACGTAGGTCGCCAGATTCCGCTAGAAGATCTAGAACACGGATAGACGCCGATACGATTGCAGGTGCAACAGAGTTAGAGAATAGGTATGGACGAGAACGCTGACGTAACCAGTCGATTACTTCTTTCTTACCAGAAGTATAACCGCCTGAAGCGCCACCCATTGCTTTACCAAGCGTACCTGTGATGATGTCGATACGGTCAACAACGTTATGGAACTCGTGAGTACCCGCGCCGTTTTCACCCATGAAGCCAACTGCGTGAGAGTCATCAACCATCACTAGTGCACCGTACTTGTCAGCAAGGTCACAGATAGCAGGAAGGTTAGCGACTACGCCGTCCATAGAGAACACACCGTCAGTTACGATTAGTGTGTGACGAGCGCCTGCTTCTTTAGCTGCGATAAGTTGCTGCTCTAGCTCTTCCATGTTGTTGTTCGAGTAACGGAAGCGCATTGCTTTACATAGACGAACACCATCAATGATAGATGCGTGGTTTAGAGCATCAGAAATGATTGCGTCTTCTTTGCCTAGGATCGTTTCGAATAGGCCAGCGTTTGCATCAAAGCAAGATGTGTAAAGGATAGTGTCTTCTTTACCAAGGAACGTAGATAGCTTTTGCTCTAGTTCTTTGTGAGAGTCTTGAGTACCACAGATGAAACGAACAGAAGCCATACCAAAACCGTGTTGATCCATACCGTCTTTAGCCGCTTCGATAAGGTCAGGGTGGTTAGCAAGGCCTAAGTAGTTGTTTGCACAGAAGTTTAGTACTTCTTCACCAGTCGAGATAGAAACCGCTGCTTTTTGAGCAGAAGTGATAATGCGCTCAGACTTGTAAAGACCTTCTTCTTTAACTTCTTCGATTTGAGTTTGAATCTGTTGGTAAAATGCAGAAGACATTGTCTATTCCTTCCTAATTATTATTCAGCAGCATCGCGCGCCGCATTATGTAGGGGATGTAAACGATTTCAATTCGATCATTTACACTGTAAAACTTATACCCCTATTCTAGTTGAACATCCCCTTCTCGATTATCCCTTTAGTTGGAAAAACATTAATGAATCACAGGCACGAATAATGATTCATCCCAGTGACACAGGGCACATAAACGCGTCTTACCTGCTCTTTTTAACGTCAAGTCCCCTTCCGTTTGTGTCTAATTTCACTTTCATATCAGATCTCTATTTTTCATCTCAGAACGATATGGTGATGATTATCCGCTTCTCTTAGAATGTGCATCAGCAACTCCGCTATACAGATAAGCTACAAACACATCAATCTATCAGAGCAATCACGCTAAGCAATTAATGAAATTGATTCACAAATCAGAAGAGATCACTCACAATTGTCAATAAGCTCACCGTTGCAACTAGCCCAACTGGATACTTATGATTAACCCAAAACTCATCGCCCTACTTCCCGATCTCGCCTCGTTTATCTTAGTTGTGAATGAAGGTAGCTTTACCGCTGCAGCAAAGCAGTTAGGGGTGACACCCTCAGCGTTGAGTAAATTGATCACACGTCTAGAAAAAGCGCTCTCAGTAAAGCTGTTCGAGCGAACCACCCGTACTCTTATCATCACGCAAGCAGGTCAACTGGTTTACGATCAGAGCGTGGTAATGATTAATGCGGCGCAACAAGCGGTTGAGTTGTCGACATCTGACCATACCGAACCTGCTGGATCGATAACGGTAGCAGCCCCTGAAGCCTTCTTGAACTCGGTTCTACAGCCTTTTGTTGCACCATTCTTAAATCAGTACCCTGAGATCCAACTTAAGTTAAGAGCGGCTGATGGCGACATTGACATATTACGTCAAGGTATCGACATTGCTTTTCGCCTTACCGATAAGCCCGACGAAAGTTTGGTATTGAAAGCATTAGGAAAAACAAATCTCGTGTTGTGTGCAAGCCCTAGCTATTTACAAGCGAAAGGGATTCCTCACCACCCTACGGAGCTGTCTGAACACGATTGTTTGTATCTTGCGGAAACAGATAAAGACCACATTTGGGACTTTCTAAAAGATGATGAGTTTCACACCGTTCCCGTCAGTGGGCGTTACGCTGTAAACCATTCTCAAATGCGACTTAAAGGCGTGAAAGAAGGGCTTGGCGTCGGTATATTCCATGACTTCGTGATTCAAGATGCATTGGCTGAAGGTTCTGTCGTACAAGTATTAGAAGATTGGACCATCAAGAGTAACTACCATGGCGCTATCGCGATGCAGTTTGCTCAAACCAAGTATATGCCTGCTCGCCTACGTGTGTTCATTGATTACGCGATGGAGCACTTGGGTGAAAAGTTGGCAGGAGAAATCAACTAATGCTTAGGGGAATACACCACACCGCGATCATCTGTTCAGACTACGAAATCTCTAAACGGTTTTACACTGAGATTTTAAAGCTAGAAATTATTGCAGAGAATTACCGCGAAGCACGCCAGTCGCACAAGCTCGACTTGGCACTGCCCAATGGTGCACAAATAGAATTATTCAGTTTCCCTAACGCACCTGAAAGACCAAGTTTTCCTGAAGCCCAAGGGCTAAGACATCTAGCTTTTTGTGTTGATGACGTTCAACAAGTCAAAAACTATTTGGAAGCACAAGGAATCGACGTCGAACCGATTCGTGTTGATGAGTTTACGGGGAAATCATTTACGTTTTTCGCAGACCCAGACGGCCTGCCGCTAGAACTTTATCAGATCTAAAGCTTTATCAGATCTAGAGCCGTATCAAGTCTAAAGTCTTCTTCACAAAAGAAGCGATCATCTGATTAATAAAACGGACCTTCTCAAATAGAGAAAGTCCGTTTGCATGTCAATTAACTCAACGCGGTCTTGAATCTCTCAACGCGTGAAAACAGTAACCAATCCAATAGCATTGCAATCACAATCGTTGCACCCGCGAGTGGAAACAATATCGAAATAATAACCACAGTCACTAAACCCGTTTTCCATAAGCCTGCATCGCCAAACTTCGGTGGCGTTCCCAACTTTCTTTGGCCTGAAGGTCTGCGTATCCACCACATTACTCCACCAGTCACTGACACCACAATGAACGCCAAACAGAACAACGCATTTAGAAGCTTATTAATGATGCTGATGTCACCTTGATGCAGAGAAATACCGACGGCTAAGGTTTTGGCGAATAAATTGTAATCTTGCCACGTCACCTCTCCTAGAATGCGCCCTGAATACTGGTCGAGGTGAGTCGTGCGATCTTCAGTTGGATCGATAATGTCACCGCCCATGGTATTGGCAGCCACGGTGTAAACGCCCGTTTCTGAGCGCGGAAAATTGACTTTATATTGTGTAAAACCAATAGATTGAGCTTTTTCTATCACATCATCAATCGAGAAATTACTGGCAGATAATACATGCTGAGAATGATCCTCACCCATCTTGGAGTGATCATGAGCTTCAGACACTTCTTCTACTTGGTGGACGTGTTCTGCTGGCTTATCTTGAGATAAAGGCAATGGAGTTTGCTCTAGGTTCCAAGGCATTTCCTCTTCGGACCCGTGATTTAAAGAAGCATGCGTTTCGTTAGACAGAGGAATGTCATCCCACATTTGAGCAGGAAAAGTACTCCATGCTTGCACTAGCTTACCGCCCCAAAAACCTGTCCATGATAATCCCGATAGAATAAATAACAGAAGAATGAATGACAGTGTTCCACCGATGTTCGCATGCAGATCACGCATTAATACACGTGTTCCTGAAGCAAACCTAAGCTTAAGAAAGCCAGCGCGGCTCGCGTTATCTCTCGGTAACCATAAGTAAATACCACTGATGAGTAACAGAATAGACAAGCTTATTGCGACTTCAATTAGGTAATCACCCCAATCACCAATCAACAACGTGCCGTGGATGTCATTCGCCAGCTGATAAAGGCTATCGCTGCGCGGGATTTCTCCGACCACTTCGCCCGTGTATTGATTCACCGTGGCGAAAACAGATGTTCCGTCTTCAAGTGCTACCGAAAAACGGTTGGCCAGATCAGGCGTTTTACTCGGTACAAATTGTGTCACCGTACCTTGTGGGTAGTGATTTTGTACAGCAGCTAATTGTTGTGACACCTTGATCAGTTCGCCCGATGCAACAATTTCAATCGCGTCTTGATGGAAAGCGAGTTCGATTTCATCATCAAACAGCATCACCAAGCCAGTAATACTCAACATCAACATAAACGGGATAACGAATAGCCCAGCATAGAAGTGCCAGCGCCAAGTGAGGAAGTAGAGAGTTTTATTGCGGTCTTTGCTTTTTATATTGGTTTTCGAACCAGTTGTTGCACTGCTTTTAGACTGCGAAGTTGCTTGTGCTTTCGCAGGGGTTTGAGATTCATTTCTCAACATTATTATTTCCTTTGACACACGCAAACATACCTTCTGAAAGATCAGAAAGTAATTTGAGCATGTTTAACTTTACTTAATACTTTATTTTTTAATTATTTTAGTGGGTTAGGTTTAAGCAGTAACAAAGGGAGGGCCGCGCGGGGCTTGCCTCATATAGCGTTCGCTTAGAGCCAAAAAAGCGTAGCTGTCTGAGACAATAGAACTCAGTCGAGTTGTCAGTAGTGTAGTTGGAAGTTCGTCTTGGTGAAACGTGGAAAAATGGCTAAAGGGACACGGCTTTCCTTTGTGAGTATTAGGTTCACCTTCTTCAATTTGAACCAGTTCAAAGCCATTGACCGTACATAACGACGCCCATACTCCCACACTATTACCATGAGCATTGATAACAGGCATTAATGTCACCAGCACCCAGCTTAATGCTGTAGCAAGTAACATGGAGAAGTTGAACGAAGTTCGGCGCATTATTCCAAATCTTTATAAATTTCCCTTATTATGAGGGACTTGGAATATAGGTAAACGTAAAGATTAACAGCAAGTTAAAAAATTGAAGCTAACGCACACTCTTTTTAGTTAAAAACTGGTTACAACCAAAGAGCCAAAAGAATGTTACGCGTCTATTAGCAGTAAAATGTCTAGAAAAATAGCAGTAAACTGTTTAGAGAAACGACAATAAAAAACGCCGCCTTACACCTTCCCCTAAAGAGGGTAATGTAAGACAGCGTTTTAGAAATCGAATCTTGAGGTTTTGCTCTTTGTTACGTATCTAGCAAACTCAATTGATTGGCAAATTAGCCGAAGATCTTGCTCCAAATGCTTGGATTACGCTTCTCATGGTACTCTTCACGAAGGCCGTCAATAGTACGAAGTTCCTGCTGTGCCGACTCTAAGTCACCTTGGTCTAGCTTCTGCTCAATGCTATCCAATGATGCACTGATCTTTTTGAACCCTTCCATGAAGTTGTCTTCTTTCTCGACTGGGTAAACACCCGTTTTGAGCTCTGCCACTAGCGTATCTAAACGAACGATAGGCTTTTGCATCTCTTCAATGCTTTGAGCTTCTGCCGCTTGTTTGAACGCAAGCTTCATTTCTTGCATGTTTTTCTTAAGGTCAACATTAGCAAATGCGTTGCCAGACAATACTGAAGCAGCGATTAAGCCAGATAAAAGGATTGAGCGAGTTTTCATTATTTCTCCAAGTGAAGCGGTGTCTTTGAAGTTAGAGCCATCATTATTGTACTGTGGCACTTCGACTTTATTATTTTCGGTTAGTGTATACAAAAATCCGTCGGGCACAAAAATTGATTGTGTCGAAATGCAAACTAGCTAGCTAACCAATGACTAAAAAGTATAAAGTACCGGACAAACCATCACTCAAATACCGAAAACTCGGCAATCGATTGACGACCACGTAATACCAAAAAGGCTAGGAATTGCTGTGGTGAATGGGTAATCACTTTACTCGAATCCACGCCCACCTCACCAAGTAGTGAAGACACGAGATCCAATCCACCCACATCTATGCAGAAATGCGCATCGCTACCTGTCGTAATAAACGCACCTTTCGCTTTAGCAATTCTTGCGATCTCGTAACAACGATCAACACTGCCAACGCGGCTATTGCCTTTAAGCGTGGTGTTATTAATTTCGATTGCTACGTTATGTTCCGCCGCACATTGAATCACAACTTCAAAATCGAAATCAAAATTTGGGTTGCCTAAATGACCAAGTGCATTAACACGACCGCCTTTAATCACATTCAACAATGCTTCTGTATGAGTAGCAACATCCGACGGGCGAAAAACGGGCTCGTGGAAGCTGGCAATCACCCAATCTAGATTCTTATCCACACTCGGATGAATGTCGATTTCACCCTGTGTGTTCATGATGTTTGACTCGACACCTCGAATAATAGCGACATCTTCAATAAAACGAGGGAGCACACGTTGGTTACTGAAAAACCAATAGTGTGGCGCGCCCGGCATAGACTCGGAATGGTCGGTCGTACAAAACATAGCTAAACCGTTTTGTTTTGCCGATTTTGCATTCTCGATCAACGTGCTGTAAGCATGACCACTTGCGTATGTGTGGGTGTGGGTGTCTACTTTTAGTTCCATGAATCAATGCCCTCTTCGCTCGGTCAAAAAACGTGCTTAAGAAATGAGTGCTTAATAGCAACAATTCGACCAGTTTATCAGTTGAAAGTGACAATTAGCACCCAAACATAAAGGTTTATTAGGTATTCATTTACACGACACGGGAATACGTGGCTACCAGAAGACGCTAACGCTTTTCTTATCTAAGTAAAATCGATCATACTCGGTAATTACGCCAATTTTTTGCAACCTACCCAAGTTCGTCAATACTTAAACCAGTCTACAAACTGGAGTGTTAGATGAGAAGAAGACGATATCCGCTGAGTATCCACATCACTAGCCTTTTCTTAATTTTGACCACTCTTGTCGGTACCGTACTGATTTCGATAAGTTATCGGCATTCTCAAGAACTGCTTTTAGGCACAGTGCGCGAAGTCAGTAATGAACATCGCGATAAACTGGAATCGGTATTTAAACAAGCTATTGCCCCAGTCATCACAACCTTAAACGTGATGGCAGTGAGCCCGTTTGTTGCTCATCAAACCTCCTCCGTCGAAAAAGAATCTTGGCTTGCTTCGGTCGATATCATCTTCAAACAAAATACCAATTTAGTCGCTCTGTTCTATGGCTCTGAAGATGGTGACTTCAGAATCTTTCGCCCTCTGAGTTCCATTAAACAGAGAGCCGACAACAACGCTCCCGCGAAAGCGACCATGATGGTCAGCAGCACCAATCTAGATGGTGAAAACTTTATTACCTTTCTCGATGGCGCACACCAAGTGATCAGTACCCGACAAGCCGAGAGTAAGTTCAACCCCACGACTCGACCTTGGTTTCGTAACGCAAAGCCTGACGGCTCAATACAACTCTCTGAGCCCTACCTGTTCTATTTCTTGCAAACCAATGGCATCACGCTTTCTAGACGTTCTTTGGATGGCAAGCATGTCGTTGGTGCCGACTTCACGTTGAAATCTCTCTCTTCCCAGATCAGTGAATTGGCCTACTCTCCACCAACCCGACTCGCTCTGTTCGATCAACATTTCAATCTTCTCGGCCAACATCAACTTGATCTATCAATTCCCAAGCTTACCTCCCAGCCTAACAACACAAGTAAAACTGAGAAAACGAATAACCAAACGACGGGGAAACTCTCTGGCAGTGAGCAAGACCAAAGCTTCTTTAATGTGCCCAAACGTGAACAGTTGGAAGCATCCGTCATAGCACCACTTATCTCCGACGAGGAGAAATTAAACCTCAACCTAAAAAACGTTGAATACAACCTAAACACTTGGGCATTAACACTAACGCCTGTTGAGCTCACTCAGAATGTCACTTTATATTTGGCAGAGGCTACGCCACACAATGAGTTGCTCTCTGATCTTATCTCGATGCGTGACAAGCAAGTCGCCGTCGCGATTGGGATGTTGTTCATCTGCTTCGCTATCGTATGGTTTGTCGCCAATCGTTTGTCTCAGCCGCTTAATACGCTGATGCAACTCACCGACAACATCGCACGATTTGACTTCAGGCGAACTCATTATCCCAAAAGCATGATTCAAGAAGTGGCTAACCTCGCCCACTCAATTGAGCTGATGGAACACACACTTCATGATCTGATTACACTACTTCGAGACACGGCCGGGAATCAGGAATTTTCGATATTAGCCAAAAATATCGCTCATCAAAGCTATTTGATTACCAAAGCAGAAACCATCGTCCTCTTCACTCAATCAAAAGAGAAAGACGTGTTTGATACGGCAGCTAACCTTGCCATTCTCCCTTTTAAAGCCGACATTAATGACTTCATCAAGCACACCCCTTGGTTGCTGTGCCAGCTTAAATCTGGAGAAACCATCCACTTAAACCGAGAAGGCAATGTTCTCAACTATTACCAAGATTCGATCTTCAATTCAGATCTGTACCTGTTTCCACTATTAAACCGTGAGAAGTTGTTGGTGGGTATTGTTGCAATTGGCTATGAAAGACCAATCACCAAGATGCAGGCAGACAAACACGCATTTTTGAGGGAGCTACTGAGCTTTGCTGAAATCGCTAAAGACAACATTGACCAAATGCAGCAACAGAAAGACATGCTCAATGCCTTTATCGAGTTAATAGCATCTGCGATTGATACCAAATCCCCATACACTGGCGGTCACTGTCAGCGAGTACCCGAACTGACCAAATGGTTAACCCAAGCGACTATAGATGACGACCGTTACTACCCGCAGTTCTCGCTTGATAATAAACAATGGGAAGAACTCATGCTGGCTGCTTGGTTACATGACTGTGGGAAAGTCACCACACCTGAGTATGTCGTAGACAAAGCGACAAAATTGGAAACCATTTACGACCGAATCCACGAAGTGCGAATGCGTTTCGAACTGTTAAAACAACAGGCTGAAACCGACTACTGGAAAGCCATAGCGAACGGAGCGCTTCAAGAGGATCAGCTTAAGATCCTCGAACAAAGCTTGTCAGAATTGGATGAAGAATTTGCCTTCGTTGCTGAATGCAATCTTGGTGGAGAGTCGATGACGGACGAACAACTAGAACGCTTAGACCGAATAGCCAAGCGCCAGTGGAAACGAACACTCGACGATCAGCTAGGGTTATCTTGGTCTGAAAAAGAGAGATTCAATGAACAACAAGACACGACAAAGAAGAGTGAAGCTGAGCCAGCAAGAAAAGACCAAACGCTGCCCGTGATGGAGCCACTACTTGCTGATAAACCCGAACATAAAATACCTTGGGATAATGGCTTTAACCCAGCCAACGTGTGGCAAGAAGCGTTTGTACTCAAACCTGGTGAAGTCAAGTACAACCAAGGTGAATTGCACAATTTGAAAGTACGTCGCGGTACCTTAAACGACGAAGAACGCTTCATGATAAACGACCATATCATTCAAACCTTCACCATGCTCAACAAGCTACCTTATCCATCTTATCTCAAGAACATTCCTGACATTGCCAGCGGACACCACGAACGTATCGATGGCAAGGGTTACCCGAGAGGCTTAAGCGAAGACCAGTTACCTTTGCCGTCTAGAGCGATGGCCATTGCCGATGTATTCGAAGCGCTCACCTCCAGTGATCGCCCGTATAAGAAAGGAAAACTCCTAAGCGAATCACTCAACATCATGACCGACATGGCCACCAGCGGTCATATCGACCCCAAGCTGTATTTGCTGTTTTTGGAAAACAAAATCTACGACAAATACGCTGAGCGATTCCTAGAGACTAAACAGCGTTGCGAGATTAAACCAAACGAACACATCGACCGAGTAAAAGAGTACATTCGTTCATTGTTCTAGGCTTTTGTCTGCAATCTTCAGCCTCAATGTTTAGCTTTTAACGGCAGAGTCCAAAACCGCAGCATCTGCTGCAGTCGCAAAAGCCACAGCAGCTCGAGGTGTTTGCTTGGCTTTTGCTTTGCTGTGTCTTTTAGCCAATAGAGTATTGGTTATGCTCGCCACGACTATCAAATTGATGCCGATTAACTGCTGAGATGAAAACACGTCATCAAAGAACAAGCTCTGCCATAACGCACTGAACAGCATGTTAGTGAAAATTAGGGGAGCCAACTGAGAACCGCTGTCTGCCAACTTGTACGCTTTCGAGCGGAAGATTTGCGTGTTAATAGTAAATAGAGCCAATCCAAAAGCGCCAAGCCCAATCCAGCGTAAGCCTTCAAAAGATAGCAGAGCCGAAAAGGTTCCATTGCCCGCAGCACTCTCAAGCATATCTGGATCCACAGATACTGAAGTAAACACAACCATTGGTATCACAATGATTGCCGCGACCAAGAACGTCCACGCGTTTAGCTCTGCGGGTGTCAGGCTAGTCTTGGATGCTCGATACAAACTCACTTGTGAACCCGAATTAAACACACCCGCCAATAATCCTAGCAACAACGCTGGCCTAAAGAACTCTGAGCCAAATTCAAACTGCGACCAATCCCCAGCCATCATCACTACGCCGACAAAGGTGACAACTAAACAAATCACTGTGGTTGTATGAATCTTGGTTCCAAACATTAATTTTTCTAACAAAGGAATGAACAGAGGGCCAGTGCTGAACAACACCACACCTTCAACGAGTGTTAGGGTCTGTAAAGACGTAAGGAAACACCACTGGCATGCAACCATAAAAATCGCACGCATCACTAAAGGTTTCCACATATCGAGTGAAGGTTTCGTGATTTTGTAAAACATCAAAAATAAGAATAAAAACAGGCTGGGTAACAAAAATCGCACGAAACTCAAAAATGAAACGGGCATTGATACCGATAGATACTTGGCCATTAAGCCACTTAAAGACAAACTGAACGTCGACAACAACATGAAAGCCGTCGCCTTGGTAATATCAGACATAATTATCACCTCCTATGACAGTTATTTTAGAGGCGTGACGTGATGAAAAATAGCGAGTAATATTAACCACAACTGTAAGGAAAACTTACCAATGAAGAAACTCGTTCCACTTAAATCCGTTTATGCTTTCATTGCTGTAGCCGAAACAGGCAGCATGACCGAAGCCGCTCGCGTGTTGTACGTCAGTCACTCAGCAGTAAGCCAAGCGATAAAATCATTAGAGCAACTGGTCAATAAGCCGCTGTTCCAACGTGTGGGTCGTCGTGTTGTTCTCAATGCCGCAGGTAAGCGATATTATCGAAAAGTCGCACCCGCACTGGAACAAGTAATAGAAGCCACAGAAGAACTCGCCAAAACGCCTAACGACCACCGCATCACCCTCAACATGGTGAACTCACTCGCCATGCACTGGTGGATCCCGCGAGTTTCGGAATTCCAAAGCTTTGCTCCCTCTCTTGATATTCGTATATCCACGTTAACGGGCACTTTCGACATAGAGCAGGAAGGTGTGGACATCGCGCTGGTGCACGGTAAACCGAGCGAGTGGGACCGATATTACAGCGAAAAGCTCGGTGACGATGATCTGGTATTGGTGTGCAGCCCAGCACTATTGAAAAACCAAATGGGATTAAGCGTTGAACAACTGGTGAAACAAAACCCAACCATTGGTGTCTTCAACCCAAGAAGACAGCATGACTGGCAAGTGTGGTGCGATCATTACCAAATACCCATGCCGACGTTCCACAGTAACTTGACGTTCGATGTCTCGATTCAAGCCGTACAGGCTGCCATTCGTTCGCTTGGTGTATTAGTCACTCACCGCTTGTTTGTGAAAGATGACATCAGCCATGGCATGTTGGTCGAAATTAGTGAGCCAGTGGCTAACCCCCATCAAGATTTCTATTTCGTTTGTCCAAAAAACAAATTAAAACAAGAAAGTGTGCTAAAACTGAGAACATGGTTGAGGCATGAATTCACTCGCTCAGAGACAAAACTCAGCAAGTAACTAATCATCAAATAACTAATCAACTAGTAACAACTCATCTAGTAACCAACCATCTAACTTACAGAGGCCATTATGATTATTACCACCACTCAATCTGTTGAAGGCAAACGCATTGTCGACTACAAAGGGGTTATCGCCGGAGAAGCCATCCTAGGGGTTAACGTATTCAAGGATATGTTTTCAGGTATTCGCGACTTCGTCGGTGGACGTTCTGGCACCTATGAAAAGGAACTGGAGAAAGCACGTAACTACGCATTCAAAGAGCTGGAGCAGAAAGCGATTGAAGCGGGTGCAAACGCAGTGGTTGGTGTCGATATCGATTATGAAGTCTTAGGAACAGGTAATGGCATGTTGATAGTATCAGCCAGCGGCACAGCGGTTGTCGTCGCTTAATCGAATCTGAAATCATGTGATTCAATAAATGCTTATTCCAACGTTCGGTTTGTTTATCACCAGAAGGTTGGAATAAGGATAAGCCGTGGCTGAAGTGAATTTAACTCGTTCTGCCTTCTTGCTCAGAGATTATCTCATCAAAAGAGGCAATTCGAGCAAGGAACGCCCCCTTGTCTTTCGGTAATATAGAGCTTGCCAAAGGCAGGTCAGCCTTCATCGCGTCGACCGCCCTTCCACGTACCAACACTTCAAAATGTAAGTGAGGCCCTGTTAAACGGCCTGTTGCACCCGACAACGCAATTTCCTGCCCACGCTTAATCTGTTGCCCTTTCTTAACCAAGAATCGACTCAAATGCAGATAACGAGTTTTGTAAACACTGTTATGTTCTATCACTATGTATTTCCCTGCATATGGATGGTCACGAAGTGCCACAACCCTACCGTCTCCCGTTGAATAAACGGGTGAACCCACAGGTGTGGCGAAATCAGTACCATTATGCGGCGATACACGTCCAGTCACAGGATGCTTTCGGAATGGGTTGAATGATGAAGTGATTCTTCGGAACTGTTTGTCTATTGGGTATCGATTAAAAGCTTGCTCAAGGCTATTCCCTTCTCGGTCATAGAAACGTCCATCCGCAGCAAGAAAAGCCGCCACTTCCCTATTTCGTAGCTTGATAGAGACCCCTTGCACTTCAGTCTTACCCGTTAAGTGATCTTCCATGTATTGCTCTTTAACCAAAACATTAAAGCTGTCGCCAGCTCTGAGTTCTTTGGAGAAGTTAATTTTATCTTTCAGCGTTCGAGTGATATTGGCTATCTGGGCACTGGTTAAACCGGCCTTGTAAGCTGAAGTGGAAAAACTACCCTGCACCGCACCTGCGTACAGCTTTTCTTTCCATTCCCCAGGAGTCTCGATGAACTGATAACTAAAACTACCGTCATCATTTTCTGTATAGACAGCTTGTTCAACCAAGCTCTCATGGTAAATCAATTCGACTAGCTGCTTAGAGTCACTATCCAACAACAACTCTAGATGATCACCAGGCTTGATCGTGTCCAGTTTCAGTGATTCTAGATCGGCCTCAAGTATCTTTTGAGCCGTTCCGTAAGGGAGTTTCCAAGAGGTAAATACATTACTGAGTGTATCCCCAACTTTGACAAAATAATGAACTCTTACCAGAGAACTTGACTCAACGTCTGAACTCGATGGCTTCTCATCAGCCGAAACCACACCTTGGTAAGGTGTAATTTTGATAGCGATGTCTTCTGGTGGTTCAGGAGAAAGAGAAAGACATAAAGCAAGTGAAAATGCGCTGATAGCAGTCACTATCAGGCCAGTGCGGAGGAACTTCATAAAAATACTTAACGGTTATCACAATGAACTTTTCAAATGTTATAACATAACAATTAATTCAGTAAAATAAGCGAAATGTAAGAAACCGTTCCGTAAAAATGATTAAAAGCATAGTAAGCGTACGAAGCTCACCATGCCATTAAATAATTACTCTTCACAAAGCGCTTCAAAACGATCTAAGCCGCGTAGCATCTCAAAATCTGGCTCTTCAGCTAGCAACTCTCGCATTGAGCCACTGGCTTCGATAGAGCGCTCTAAGTCGTCGATTGCCTGACCTTCAGCACCTAATCTTGCATACGAACAAGCTCGTTGGTACAAGGCATGGGCATTTTGATCATCCACTTCCAATACACGATTACATAAGCTCATTGCCCAGTGGTATTCCTGCATGTCCATTGCGGCATCAGCTTTATAAGTGAGCGCCTCTAAATCACCAGGGCGGACTTTTAAGATCTCATCGTAAATCTCAATTTTTTGCTCTGCGGTTTGAGCATTTTGCGCTCTCAACCATAAGTTGTGTATTTCATTGATGATTTCAATTTCTCGGTTGTTCTCTGAGATAATTCGAGTCTTACGCTTTAGATCCCTTTCAAGAACGTTAAACTTCTTCTCGTACTCTTGAGCGATAGAATTCAATCGCTGGTCAGCCATTTCTTTGGTTGTGTGCTTGAGTTCTTTAAGCGATTGCCACCCAACTAATGCGATAAGTGAAGCGACACCCGCAATAATGTAGAAAAAATAGGTTACAGTCACGTTGGCGTAATTCAGCGATTTGTCCGCCACAGCGAGCTCACGGTCGGTCATCTGAATAGTCAAACGTCTTTCAAGATCTTGTTGGTCCATTCTTAGCTGCTTCAATTCATCCAAGATATAGCGTTCCATCAACGGTCGATCTAAATAGTCCAATTCTGAGTACTCAACCTCTTCGCTTGCAAAACTCATCGTGCTGAACACCGAGATAACTGCAATCAATAAGATTCGAAGCATTATACATTCCTTATATGTTTCATCTTTAGGCTAACTGTATCTTGTAATAGTCATACAAGCTAGGAAGTCGACAAGTTTGGCTTATTCGTATTAGTTAATAGTTATTTATAGCTCGATAGTCACTCACTTCTACAATCGATTCCTCCAACCACGGACTCTTCCAACAATCCTGCATAAATTCCATTGTGTGCTATTAGCTGTCGATGATTACCTTGCTCAACAATTTCACCCTTTTCCAACACCAAAATCGTATCTGAGTGACGAACGGTACTCAAACGGTGTGCAATCGCAATCACGGTTTTTTCCTTGAAAAGGCGCTGCATTGCTTTTTGAATTAGGTCTTCGGTGATTAAATCTACCGAACTGGTCGCCTCATCAAGCATCATCAATTGACCACCCTGTGCAACCGCTCTAGCGAACGAGATAAGCTGCGTTTGCCCTACAGACAAGTTGGATCCGTTCTTTTCCAAGTGGAAGTCATAACCTTGTGGCAATTGTTCAATAAACTTATCGGCATAAACATAGCGCGCAGCCTGTTCAACCTCAGTTCTAGATAGATGCGTTTTACCCAGCGCGATATTGAATTGGATGGTCTCTTCAAATAAGTGCACGTCTTGCATCATCATTGAGAACAAATGAGCAGAGTCTTCGCTTGAGATCTGAGACAGCTCTAATCCATTCAACAAAATGCTGCCTTCATAGTCTTGGTAGGTTTTAGAGATTAGACGCAGAACCGTCGACTTACCTGACCCCGTCGAACCTACAAGCGCGATTTGATGCCCTTTCTCCAATAAAAACGATACATTATTTAGAACATAAGGAGAGTCGTCTTTGTAACGGAAGCTCACGTTCTTAAACTCTAGGCTCACAAACTGTTCGAGCTGTTTTTCAACCTTGCTCGATAGCAACAGGTTGCGCCCTTCTTCTTCAGTCGGCTCAACAAACAGCTCTTCAATATGGTCAAACGCTGCAAATGAACTCTGAATCGAAGCAATCTGCGAAGTAAAGTCACGGATCGGAACAAACACTTTCTCTAAGGTGTTGATGAACGCAATTAGCACACCCAACGTGAGTGCCCCTTCTATCACTTGCTCAGAGCCATACCAGATCATAATTGCGATGGTGATAGAGGTGATGCCAGAGATAAACGAGAACAAAATCGCATCGTATTTATTTATCTTTTTCTGCGCTCTTAAAAACTCATCGGTATAGCCTTGGTAACGCTGTTCTACTTGATCTTCTGCTCGGTACATCTGAACGGTTTTCATGCCAAATAAGACTTCTTGTAAAAAGCCAATACCGCGAGCCAGCGAAGAACGAGTCACCTTATACAAAGCACGAAGTCGGTTTCTCACATACACAGTCAAATACATCACTGGCGGCATAATAATCAATACAATCATCGTTAACTGCCAATCAATAAAGAACATCATCACTAACAGAGCAATGGTATTGATGCTGTCTTTAACTAGCCCGACAACCGACTGAACAAACGTCTCGCCGATGGTTTCCAAATCACTGGTTAATCGTGAAAGCGTTACGCCAATCGGTGTGTTATCAAAATAGCTGCGTGGTAGTTTGAGCACACGAGCAAACAACACTGAGCGCATGTCAGTTATCGTGTATTGCCCGGTTTTACGCAGGTTGTACGAATAGGTGGTATCCACCACATAGCTCGCCACCAGCACGGCAACGAGATAGAAGACGTATTCGAGCAGACCATCCATATCCCCATGACTCAGGTGAACATCGATCACTTGAATGATCAGCCAAGGGAACAACAAGCTCGTGATGACAGAAAGAGGAAGCATAGCGATGCCCAGAATCGCAGAGCCTTTGTATTTCTTAGCAAACTTAAAAAAGTGCTTGAGGTACTTGAGATCAACACCTTTTAACATGCTGCTGCCTCCGTTTCATTCTGCTGTAACTGCCATGTATCGTAATAGTAATCGCACGTTTTCAATAACGTCGCGTGGTCGCCCTTCGCAATCACCTTACCTTCGTTCAACACGATAATTTCATCCATATATTCAAGGGCATTAACACGGTGTGAAACCACAAGTACCGATTGATTTTCCAAGTGCTTAAACAAGCCCTCTAAAATCTTACGTTCTGTTTCATAGTCGACAGCCGATAGAACGTTGTCCATGATGATCAGGTCGGTGGGTTGCAATAAAGATCGCGCAATGCTCAAGCGCTGTTTCTGACCACCCGACAACATGATCCCTTTCTCACCGACTAAGGTTTGGTCGCCATGCTCAAAACGTGTAACGTCATTGGCTAACTGACTCAGTTCTAAAACCTCATCAACCTGACTCTTTGCCAAGTCAGTATCTAAGCTACCGAAGCGGATATTGTCTTCGACGGTTGCAGAAAACAGATAAGGGTCTTGCGTCACGGTTTTCACGTAACGGCGCAAATCACTGCGTGAGAAGCTAGTGACATCTCTTTCGCCTAGGAAAACTGAATCTTCTGGTACATCCAAGTGATGGTTCAAGCAATTCACTAATGTCGTTTTACCCGCTCCGATTCCGCCTAGCACACCCACTTTCTTACCTGCTGGAATGTCAAAGCTGATGTCATCGAGAATCAGACGCTCTTCACCTGAATAGCTGAAGCTGAGGTTGCGAATAGAAAACGTTTTTCCCTTCAGAGATTCAACATCTAACTCAGTGAGCTTATCTTCATCAAGGTCTGGAATTTTTGCATTAAGAATGGTTTGTACACTTTGAATGCCGACCATGCCACGCTGATAAATGGTCGCGATTCTGCCAAGCTGCATCAATGGCATTGCGAGCAAAACCGAGTAAGTCAGAAAGGCAGTAATCTCACCAAGTGTGAGTTCCTGTCTCATTAACATGTAGCCACCGAGCCCAAGAATGATGATTTTCATCAGGTCATTGGCGTAGTCGAGTACTGGCATAAAGAAGACTTGAATACGTGTAATTTTAAGGCGGCATTCAAGTAATAACTGATTCAGCTTTTCAGTTTCAGCTTTCACCCAAGGTGACATCTGCTGGCTCTTAATCAAATCAATCCCAGACAGGTAACTCATTAGCTGAGCAGACAAGTTTTGTAGACGTTTCATGTGCTCTAAATGCAGCGTTTTCATACGCTTGAAGCCCACCCGAAAAATCACAAAAGCGATTGAGATAGGAATAATCGAATACAGTGTGAGTTCTGGCGATATACGCCACATATAAAGAGGTGTCAGCGATAGCGCGAGTAACGCATTGAAGAACTGAAGAAACCCCACACCAAACATCAGTCGGATGCCGCTAAGGTCATTATTCATGATTGAAATTAGTCGACCAGATGCAAAGCGTTCATGAAAGCTGCTCGGTAAGCGATTCAGCTTTTGTAGAAGTGTACTCTTTAGTGCTGCTTCTGTAATTCGCCCCGGATTAAGCGCATAGATACGAGACAGAATTCTCACCACCACCATGGCAACCGACATGCCGACCACGATCCAAACATAGGTTTGAAGCTGCTGATGGCCCGCTGTTGAAGCATCCTCAATAAGATCGATGGCAAGTTGGATATAACGAGGGATCTCTACCTGTAACCAGTTAACGAGAAAAATGAACACAATCGCCAGTAAGTACGAGGTGTGATTCATGCGTAAATAGTGGGCAACAAACTGTCTTTTATTCATAGTCTTCTTTGTTTAGGGCAGGCTCACCGAGTTTTGGTGATTTCGTAAAGCTAGAAACGAGCGTCACTTAAGTAAAGATAAACCTAAAACACCGGATTGATAATATCACTCCATTCATTTTATACAGGTTATCTCAGGTCTCGATGTTAGAAAAATTCACAACAAAAGCGCCTAAAACAACGTTACCGCCTAAATAGCGGTAACGTTGTTTGGTAGAAGATAAAGATTAAAGAATCACGTCTACATTATCGTCCTCAATATTTACAAGGAGTTTCACTTCACTTCCCATTGCCGACGGATACCAGACTTCAACCCATACTTTATCTACATGATTGGGTAAAAGGAGAGTTGCAGAGAACTCAATATCTTGATTGATTGGGCTCCTCAGCACTTGTGAGGTGTAATCGACAACATCACCATTGAACTCTGTATAAATACTCATAAAACCTCGAGAACTTTGCGAGCTTGCTACGTCAACGTTTACAGACACTTCTCTCTCCGTAGAAAAATCAAAACCTTCCGGTATAGATAACTCAGATGATTTAATAGACTGCGGTATCACTACTGGAGCAGGTGTCACCACGTTATTGCTACCAACGGTCGAATTACTCGGAGGAGTGACGGAGACCGGAGCCGTAGTATTGCTCGGAGGAGCGACAGTACTTGGAGATGAAGCGGTACTATCACCTCCACCTCCGCCGCCACAAGCTGAAAGGAATACAAAGCCTACACCACTAAAAATTAGTTTGATTGTTTTCATAAATCCTCCTGATTAATCTTCCGTTGACCAAGTTTTGTTGGCGTTAGGGTTTTGGTACCACGTTGGTTTTGAAGCACCGCCTGATGTAGCCCACTCAGCAAACTCGGGGTACACCTCACTAACATCAATGTATTCTGATGGATGATTCCAAGGTGATGAAATTAAGATACCCCAAGGCATATTTTGTGTCGTTCGGTAGTATTTATCACTAGACGGGTCTGAATCATCTTGTGCAATACCATAGAAATCACTCACTAACGTGCCACGCGACGTTGGTGGGAAGTCCGCAGTATGGATTTCTAAGTCTTTCCCCGGCGATGTAGAGAAACTGTCACCATGGTAATAACCCGCGCCCGCACCAAAGATGAATGGGTCGAAGCCACTTAATGGCATCAGTGAACTCGCTGTGGGCTCGCTTCCAGAAGCAAACGGCAGAGAAATACTGAACGTCATTTGGTCAGCTTCTAAAGTCGGACTACAAGAAGGATTAGTACGGTGGAACATACACTCACCGTTAATCGGCAGATCATTTTTTAGGTTCAACGACGCGACAACAACGAGGTCTCCCCCTGGCGATGCAACACTTTTGTCTTCCCCCGTAAACGGCGAAATATTTACCCGAGTCGCGCCATTCTTTTGCACTCGAGCCGTTTGAAGATCGACATCTGACTCATCGAAGCCATCAAGCTTCCATCCCAGTCCATTACCATAAGAAGCACCGTAGGCCATTATGGTTCCCGTAATATCCATTCGAAGCACTGCGTCCTCTTTACTTAAAATGGTGGTACGGTAGTAAACCACAACGTCATTTAAGTCGAAGTCACCAACTTCTGGCCAATTATCTTCGAAGGCCGCTGTATAGTAATTCGAATGTTGAACCGTTGTGCCAGGAACCGTAACGTTAAACACGTAGTCCTCAACTTCACCATCACCAACATAACCGTCACTCGGAATGTTAGGGCTACTCGCTAAACGGAATCGAGTTTGTACGCTCCCAACGACAGCATCATCACCCACTCGAATAGGGACGACTTGGCTTCCATCTACAACAGAATGATTTTTTAATATCTGCTCGTCATCCTCAAAAGATCCATTCATATCCCAGTCAGCCCAAGCTTGCAGATAACCACTCCCCACAATGTTGACATTAATTAAACTGTCTAAGCCGACTTCAAGGTTCGTCAACAGTGCAATCCCGTCATCATCATTTCCGCCAACGTCCAAATCATCGCCGTTGGATGATGTGCCAGGTTGGCCATCTGTATCGGCATCAACACTAGCACCTAAGTACAGCGTGGAAGATATCGCATGCTCAGCACCGTTACTCGCCTGCAACGTTCCATAACTATCAGGAGCGTCACCAAAATCAGATTCATCTGAACTTTCTATTGGCGTAGTAAATCCAGATAAGTCCCAGTTACCGTCAAATGCCGAGAAAATCGGGTTGGGGAAACTACTGCTACTGCTCGTAACCGTTTCAAATTGTAGAGTTACAATCGAGGTATTCTTGTAGGTGAATTTTACAGCACCGGAGGTGTCGGTTTCCGAATAGTTCGTACCTGGCCCGGTGAATAGAACCGACGTTCCATCGGCACTCTCTTCCGCCGTCAAACTCGCGCTAGCACTACCAAGTTGATAACTGTAGAAACCTTCACTTTTAAACACTCTTACTTGCTCCGACTGCACGGGTTCGCCATCAATGTCATAGCCAATCATGTCAAATTCGGGAAGTGTATAAGGCACTGAGAACGTACCTGAGAGTCCATCCGTACCATCATAAAATTCAAAGGTATAGGTTAGACCTGCAGAGCCCGCAGAGTTAGTTTGATAGAGAAAACCAATATCTCCTGAGGGTTGTGTTGCACCAACTTTGTAGTTGGGAGCATGAAACAAAAATGTCGCATCACCAAACACACTACTAGACACTTTGGCATCTATTGTTTTTCCATCATGTGTACCAACGTTGAGGAAGTGCATCGAAGATCCATCATAGGTTGGCCCAGCCCACGAACTACTGCCGTTCGTCGCCTCTACATGATTTGAAAAGTCCAGATCTACCGTCGTTGCATAGACAGGGAGACTGGCAACTGCCGTCATAAGATAAATAACTTGCTTGTATTTCATAGTAAACCTCGACTTCTTCTTCGCATGAGCGATTTCCTTGAAAAGTGTGTGAACTCTGAACGGCAAGTTAAAGAAGCGTCTCAGTTAACTCTGAAACAAACTATTCGCATCTTTGTTGATTGTGTTGGTGCCGATAACGCGAGCTGCTTAATACAAAGAAGCAAAAGAGAAGCCAAGTTTCCGATCGTTTCAAAACCACTGTATAACATTGAAAAGTAAGACTTATTTTTCTAAATTTAAATGACAGTCAGAATGAAACGGTCTTTTCTTCAAAATAAGAATCAATTTGATGAGAGGTTAGTCAACTTGAAAGTCTGTTAGATAAGGAAACGTTCTATGCTGGTTGGAAACGGATAGGTTGTTTACGGACTGGAGGCGTTTTGCTTAAAACTAAAATTACGATGGGTTAGCTCAACTAAAGGAGGGAGGAATTATTGTTGGTTCATGGTGAACAAAACTGTTTAAAACATTCTACTTTTAAACAGTTTTGATTTATTAAAAGGGTTACAGCATTTCCTTTGCGATTAAATGCAGCAAAAAGGTTTCACGTTCAATGCTCATGCCTTTTTTAGGGCTCTCAGCCATGGTCTTTTCGTTGTGAGCGATCGCTTCATGGATATTCATCCACACCGGTTTCATCCCGTTTTTCACTTCGTAGTCTTCGTAAGCTGTTTCGCCAAGCTCACGATCAATCTTGCATGAGTAGCAGTAAGAAATCATGTGCATTATATCCGCGTCATCTTTATACCAAGGACGAAACTCTTCAAAAATACCGAACGGTTTAATACTGTGAATGTTCTTCGCACCCGTTTCTTCTTCAAGCTCACGGACCATACCTGCGATCACATCCTCACCGTCATCCAAACCACCACCAGGAATGGTGTAGTCGTGATAACGCTCTGTATAAAGCATCAAAATGTCTTCGCCATCTAACACAATCGCACGTGCAGCATTGCGCTTATATACCGTCTTATTGTCTAGGTGATCGATATCAGGGTGAATAGTGGTTTTTAGGTGTCTCATGATTCTGACTGCTCTACTGAATTTGGCGGCATCATATCATAATCATCAATAGATTCGACGTTCTCCGTCCCCTGAAAGAACACATAACCTCTGCTTTTGATCGCTGTTCGCCCACTGCTATCTAGTAGAAATAACCATCAAGTAGCACTTTATTGACAGAGACCGTTCCTGTTAGAGCACCAGCTATGCCAGCATGATCAAACACTCAAAAAGCAGTAAAAATAGCGAAATATCAACCTATTTCAATATCTTGACCAAATTAGAACAACCTTTTCTGAAATCTAAAATATACTAGTTTCATAGAGCTTCTAATCTGGTTCTGTAGAACTTAACGCATTCGATTATAGAGTTATCACGTAGGAGATAAACATGAAGAAAATTGGTTTGATGGCTGTATTTGCCGTTGTGTTGGGCGGTTGTGCAAACGACTATGCAGAATATAGCGAAGGCCAACGTGTTTCAGTGGCTAACCCAGCTGCGGTTTATTGTGTTCAACAAGATGGTGAATTAGACACCGTAACTGAAAACAATCAACGCACTACTTATTGTGTATTTGATGACGGTGAACGTATCGAACAGTGGGAATACTACCGCAACAACCATGAGCAAAAAGAAGAAAGCTAAGCTGCGACATCGTGAACTGTTGACGTCACACCTATACACGACGTTAACCCTTCACGAATGCCACCCAATCACATGACATTAGGTAAACTGTTCGCTATCGAGCGGTCGGTTTACCTTACTATACACATCAACTTTATACACACATCACCTTTATACACACATCACCTTTATACACAAAGCACCTTTGGGCTACCTACCAGTATTACTAATATTGGTGTTTTCGCTATCTCCACCAGCGATGTGTGTGATCTGATTCTGGATCTAAATAACGATTCAATAAAGTCAGGTTAGTATCGAGCAATGCTAGGTACTCCTTAACTTTTTCTATGTCGATTCCGACTGGGGTATTTTGGATGCAGGTCTCCAACACTAGAAGCAAGCTTTCTACGATATCAAAATGAGATGAACGCCCAACTAACTCCTTTGCCGCTAACAAGGCTTCCAAAGACAACCTTTCTGGCTCTCGTCTTACTGAATCCAAATCCCTCTTAAATGCACCCACAGAGACACCTTCAAGATAGACTCGGTAGGTCGTCAGAGCATCCATTAACAGAAACAATTGCCCTTGCTCTGTTTGATGAGGGTATGGCACCGCGACATGAGCCTCTCGCTGAGGATCTATTTGTAGTTCCACCCCAAGTGCAGAGCACTTCTCGACCAAAACCTTTAGCAAACCTTGCTCGTCCATCAGTGATTGAATCTCGAAGATACGTTGTAAGTGGTAGTCATTAGAAACGAACGTCACCTTCACACTCTGCCCGCGTGTAAACAGCCCACTTTCAATCATCTCTGAGGCCAAGTTTTGAATGTTCTCAACCGTATTTGTCGAATGCTGCTCAAGTAAAACCGCCCCTATGGGAAACGGATACTCACGTTGATTTTCAAGCTCTCGAAAATACTCGTGCATCATATCGGCTTCAGAAACGGTTTGGCCTTGTGTCACCCCACCACAGAACGCCACAGCCGTTTGCTGGTTCGACTCTTCAGCCAAAGGCCCAGCCAGATACTCAACTAAAGCATCAACTCGACTGATTCCTTCATTAGTCAATTTATTCTCATTAAGTCGCTTACCTAGCACAATAAGGAGGTGAATAATGCTCATTTTATGTTCAAGTCTCGTTTTAGTGATTAGATGGAGTGAATTATGTATACAATACTTATTAACAAAAGTATTTTGAAATTCTTACATGTTGCTATCAATAATGCTCACTATTGATAGCAACATCTCGGGTAATACAAGAATAGACGTGTCGCTTTAAAGCAAACATAGCACGCTCTTGTATTTCATCGCTCTATGCTTGCTCAACACGAGTTTCAATAAAAGAGACCTTTAAAGCAAAGAGCCAGCTCAATCGAATAACTGTTTCAGCCAAAGAACTGCTTCACCCAAAGAACAGGTTCACTCACAGAAGTGGAACTAACGAAATACAAATTTTACACAGAGTTCGTTCATCGAACCGTCTTCACAGGAAGTTACTATGCTGTCTATTTTTGATATCTACAAAATTGGGGTTGGACCGTCCAGCTCCCACACAAATGGACCAATGATCGCTGGGTTTAACTTTACCCAAAAAATTGATGCTCAGCTTACACAAGTAGAGCGTATTCAAATCGACTTATACGGCTCGTTATCATTAACGGGTATTGGTCACCATACAGACAGAGCAACCTTATTAGGTTTACTCGGCAACCGCCCCGACACCATTAAAATTACCAGTGCTAACAAAGCAATGCGTAAAGCAATTGAAGATAAGTCTCTACTGGTTAGCGGTAACCATGAAATTCACTTCGACGTAGAAAGCGACTTGCTGTTCCATAAAACCAACCTTCCGCTGCATGAAAATGGCATGACCATCTCTGCTTTTGACGCAAGCGGTAGTCTTTTAGAGATGGAAACATATTACTCAATTGGTGGTGGCTTTATCGCAACCGCTGATGAGCTACAAAATGGCAAGCAAGAAGCGAAAACGCAAGTTGAGTTCCCTTTTACTTCTGCTGACCAGCTACTTGAATTATCAGAGCAACAAGGACTTAGCCTTGGAGGCTTAATCCTGCGTAATGAAGTGTCTTTCCAAGGTATGGATGCGATTGACCAGAAAGCCGACCAAATCTGGAAGGTGATGTCTCTGTGCATGCAGCGAGGCTTCGACACCGAAGGCATCCTTGATGGCGGTCTTGAAGTGACGCGTCGAGCCCCTGCTCTTTTGAAAAAGCTTGAGGCCAATGCTTCGATTGAAAACGATCCAATGGAGATCATGGATTGGATTAACCTATTTGCCTTTGCTGTGAGTGAAGAAAACGCTGCGGGTGGACAAGTCGTAACATCGCCAACTAACGGAGCGGCTGGCGTTATCCCTGCGGTACTAATGTACTACCACCGCTTCATCAAAGAGCTAGACACCAAGCAGTTGAAAGACTTTTTAGCAGTCTCTGGCGCTATTGGCATCTTGTACAAAACCAACGCTTCGATTTCTGGTGCAGAAGTGGGTTGTCAGGGCGAAGTTGGCGTGTCTTCATCAATGGCAGCAGCAGGCTTAACCGCCCTACGCGGTGGTAGCAACGAGCAAATCTGTATTGCAGCTGAAATCGCTATGGAACACTCACTAGGCATGACATGTGATCCGATCGGTGGTCTTGTTCAGGTGCCATGTATCGAGCGCAATGCAATGGGCGCAATGAAAGCCATCAACGCATCACGTATGGCGCTGAAACGCACCAGTAAGTGTCTTATCTCGTTAGACAAGGTTATCGCAACCATGTACCAAACAGGTAAAGACATGAACAAAAAGTACCGTGAAACGTCCTTAGGTGGCTTGGCCGTGATCCACATGGCTCCTCCTTGTGAATAACCGCTAAGAACACGAGTCGAGAAAGCCGCTGTAGAGACAGCATTCTCGTAAACGTCGTTTTCGATACCCAAACAGAGCCAGCCACCAAGCTGGCTTTTTTATGGTTCATCGCGGCTTTCCGGGGAAAGCCGCTTTTATCTTCAAGAAG
>NZ_JBGOOI010000062.1:0-26704 GCF_041439605.1 Vibrio sp. 1F169
ATGACACTCTCCAATTTCATGTTGGAAATGTGTCAACCATATTTAGGACGGTACATTGAACAAAAAAAGGGACGCTAATGGCGTCCCTTTTTTTATCTGTAACTTGCTTAGTACATCATCGGTAGTGTCATTAGACCTACAACTACCGCGATCATTACAAGTCCTTGTCTTTGCGAAGATGAAATCATAACACTACTCCTAAATTTGGTTGTCTCTCGCTATGTTTTAAAGAATAGCACTACTTATGGCTTTAGATCAAGAATTACTTTCGAAGCCTTTAAAAGTGATAGAAAACTATTGGGTTTTCTATCACTTTTGCTATGTTTTACTGTGTGTTTTGGGGGGCTCTTATTTTGTTCGTTATGGTTTTTTTTTGTTCTCATTTGTTTTAAGTTGTTGTTTTGTAATGGTCATTTTGTGTAATTTATATTGTTAAAGGTTGTTAAACTGTATTAATGGGGCTTGGTGGTGTCTAGGTTTGTTTAATTAAGCTTTATAGGTTTTAGGTTTGATTTTTGTGATGGTTTTTTGACAGGAAGCTTAGCTAAACCTGACAAAGTGGTTTTTATAAAGGTAATTTACGCACTTTGTAAGTCTAGGTTTGTATAGTGTTGGAAAGTTCTATGTAAGTCTGCTTTTTGATTTTAAGTGTTTGTTTTTTAATGTGTTTGTGTATTTTATTTTGAACTTTTAGTTATGTGGTATTTGCAATATATAGCGACATATTGTGGCGTTGGTAGGATAGAAGTGATTGGAATTTAAGTTTGGGTTCTCTAGCGTCAATTTATATGAGTTTTCCGAACAATGAGTCTATTTTAAAAGGAATAATCACTATCGCTGAGGGTATTGTGACGACTTCAATCTAAAGATGCTCTTTTTAGTGGAAGCGTAATCAAGATCCAATTTTGAAGGGCTGAGGCTTTACATCAACACCCGTGTGCCTAGACTGGCGACGATTAAAAGCAATAGGGCAAATGATATGTGGAGTTGGTTGGCGGTTTCCTTGTCTGGTATTGGAGCAATAACAGGAACGAAACATGGGCATATCGGTCAGGCTTTATTGTATAAGGTCTTTACCTTTGTATTATTGGCGACTATTGCTCTAACTCAATCTGTTGTCGTTGATTTTACCTATTGGGTAGTCGCTGGGTTAGCGATATCCGCGATCGCAGATGTGCTTCATACTGTTACTCAAAAACGTCTTCTGCATTTTGTGTGTTTCCTGTTGGCTCAACTTTGTTACAGCAAAGCATTTTGGTTACAGCTATCAGGAGAAATGGTCTGGTGGTTGTTCGCGCTGCTGTTAGCTGCATGTATCGTTGCTTTCTTCCTATTACTCCCTCGCTTAGACAAACTCGTTTTTCCAGTGGTTATCATGGGTATTGTGCTCATTCAGCTTGCTTGGGCCTCTGGTGAAGTCTGGTTACTTGAGCCTCAGCTATCACATGCTGTTGGTTTTGTTGGTTGCTGCGTGCTGCTGCTTTCCGCATTGGCGTACGCCCTAAATTTCTATCGCAGCCCAATCAAGGGCGCTTACTTTTGGGTAACGGGCAGTTATTTTCTTGCACACGCTCTCATCGTTGCTTCCCTCACCATTTAGGGTAGAGCTAGCTTAATTCTGAGCTACATCAAGGCAGCTTAGATGAAAATAGGTACTCTACGTCTACTTCATTAAACATGAGATAGAGTTATGACCACTGAAATCCACGCACACAACGTTTTAAACCTACTGAGTGAAAAGCCACTGACTCGTGAAGAATTGACGCAAGAGCTCGCTCAAACCTATGGCGCTGAAGCTCGCTTTCATACGTGTAAGCTGAACGGTCTGGATTTAGATGGATTGCTGAAATTTTTCCTGAAAATGGAAAAGGTCGTGATCATTGATGACAAGCTTTGCACTAATCGCGAACGTGTTTGTAATCACTGATCTTGAATGACCATCAGTTCTTGTCGCCAGTGAACTGTGATTAGCGAGTGGATGCGATATTCTTGGCTCCACTCCGACCATTTCTCCCTCGTTTGGCTCTCATAAATACACTTCCAATAACGTAAATTTCTAAGTTTGTTACTGTGTTCGAAAATCAATCTTGAGGCTGCTATACTCCGCGCACTTACGCTTTCGAGACAAACTTATGGAAATTTTATCTGCAGCGACCATGCTGTTTCTTATTATGGATCCGCTTGGCAACTTACCAATCGTGCTTTCTATCCTTAAGCATATTGATCCGAAGCGTCGCCGTATTGTTCTTGTTCGCGAACTAATGTTTGCGCTGATTATCCTGCTGCTGTTCTTGTTTGCTGGTCAAAGCATCATGAACTTCCTGCATGTGCAGCCTGAAACCTTGAGTATCTCTGGCGGTATTATTCTGTTTATCATCGCGATTAAGATGATTTTCCCAAGTGCGGGTAGTATTACTGGCCTCGCGGCGGGTGAAGAACCGTTTATTGTGCCGATGGCGATCCCTATGATTGCTGGCCCTTCAGTGATTGCGGCATTGATTCTTTTGTCGACACAGCATCCTGACAACATGTTAGAGCTTTCAGGCGCAGTGATGCTGGCTTGGGGCGCGACCTTCTTCATTCTTATGTTTAATGGCTTCTTCCTACGAGTACTAGGTGAGAGAGGCCTTAAAGCCATCGAACGCTTGATGGGCCTGTTGTTGGTTATGCTGTCGACGCAAATGTTCCTAGATGGTGTAAAGGGCTACATGGGCTAACATCAGTATCATCGCTGAATAAAAAAACGCCGCTCAAATGAGCGGCGCTTTTGTATCAACTGTTTCTGTCATGATGTTTTCTGTCGCTAAGCGTTTTATATCTGAGCTTAAGCTTTATTACATCATGTGTTTGCGTCGGATATCGAGTAGGGCAAAGACGCCGAAAATCAATATTGACCACTTCTCCCAACGTGACATTTCGATCTTATCGCCAAAAGCACCGATGAAAATCAGCATCTGCAGGCCGTGCATGAAGAATAAGAATGCTGTCATGATATAAAGCGCAATCGCAGCATTACCCGGGAATGGGTAGAAAATATTGGCTATTAAGATAAACCAAACAAAGGCGATGGCTGCTTTTGCTAGTGGAAGCAAGAACTTCATTCAATAACTCCTATTCTTTAGTGATTCGATTGAACAGTCGATAGCTCGACTGGCCAGTGGTCTTATCGCGATGTAATTCCCAGTTTTCTGGCATAGCTTCGAGTTTTAGCTCTTTCTCTGTCTCGACGTAAATGATGGCGTTGTCTGCAAGCCAACCGTTGCTCTCAAGCAGTTGTACTGTTTCTGCGAGTAAGCCTTTACGAAATGGAGGATCAAGAAAGACCATATCGTAAGGAGTGCCTGGTTTCTTAAGAAAAGAGATAGCATCAGTGTTGACTACATTGATGTTGTCTGCTTTGAGCTCTTTCGCGTTATCAGAAAGCTGTTTGGCCGCTTTTTGATTCATTTCGAGCAGTGTCACCATTTTTGCTTGGCGAGAAGCGGCTTCAAAACCTAGACCACCAGAACCGGCGAATACATCCAAGCAGGTCGAATGTGGGATATCTTGTGCCACCCAGTTAAAGAGTGTTTCTTTGACTCGGTCAATGGTTGGGCGTAATCCTTCTAAATCATGAACAGGCAGCTTTCTACCTCTCCATGAGCCACTAATAATTCGAACAAAGCCTCCGGATGGCTTTTTTTGTGATGTGTTTTGCTGGCGACGTCTTACCATAGATTTTTTGACCGCTAATAAAGTGATACTATACCGAGCCCAATTTAAGTGGGTTCGAGTATTAAATAAATTTACAATGACAAAGTGTATCAAGCTAAAAGCAAACTTATCACTGCTTTGTCATTTTTCTTTACTATTCGTTTGTACAAGCTTGTATTGTATAACAATAGCAAAGAGTCGACGTGTATTAAGTCAATACAGCTAATTAGTAGATCTAGGAAACTCCTCTGATGACGGAAAAAAAGAAGCGCGGATTATTATCGTGGCTTGGTTTTGGTGAAGAAGAACAAAGCCCAAAAACTCAGAATGAAGCGAACGTAGAAAACGTTGAAGATCAAACTGAAGTTGAATCACAAGTTGAGGCTGAACAGGTCGCACCTGAAGTTGAAGACGCTAAATCAACGGAACCTAAGTCTGTTGAATCTGAACTTGCGGAGTCAGAGCAAACGCTTGAAGAGGCTCAACAAGATCAGCAGCCTGTCGCAGCAGAAGCAGAAGCAGAAGCAGAAGCAGAACAGGAAGAAGTGATTGCTTCTCAATCTAAGGTTGAAGAAGTTCAAGAGAAGCCGACAGAAAGCTTCTTTGCACGACTTAAGCGTAGCCTAAGCCGTACTAAAGCAAACATTGGTGCTGGCTTCTTTGGTTTGTTCAAAGGCAAGCAAATCGATGAAGACCTGTTTGAAGAATTAGAAGAGCAACTTCTGATCGCCGACGTGGGTATGAATACCACCGTGAAGATCATTGAAAACCTAACAGAAAAAGCATCCCGTAATGACCTAAAAGACGGTGAAGCGCTTTATGGTCTGCTTAAAGAAGAGATGTCAGAAATCTTGAGCCAAGTGGAACAGCCACTGGTTGTTGATACCACTAAAACACCTTATGTTATCTTAATGGTGGGTGTGAATGGCGTGGGCAAAACAACCACTATCGGTAAGCTGGCGAAACAATTCCAAAGTGAAGGCAAGAAAGTGATGCTGGCGGCGGGTGATACCTTCCGTGCGGCAGCGGTTGAACAACTTCAGGTTTGGGGGCAGCGTAATGATGTTCCGGTTATCGCTCAGCACACTGGTGCCGATAGCGCGTCTGTTATCTACGATGCGATTGAAGCGGCGAAAGCGCGTGGTGTTGATGTTGTGATTGCAGATACTGCAGGCCGTTTGCAGAACAAGAGCAACTTGATGGAAGAGCTACGCAAGATTGTTCGTGTAATGAAGAAGATCGATGATTCTGCACCGCACGAAATCATGTTAACGCTAGATGCAGGTACCGGTCAGAATGCGATTAGCCAAGCGAAGTTGTTTAGTGACGTGGCACCAGTAACGGGCATTACGCTAACTAAGCTAGATGGTACGGCGAAAGGCGGCGTAATTTTCTCAATTGCTGACCAGTTCCAGATTCCAATCCGCTACATTGGCGTGGGTGAAGGCATTGACGACCTGCGTCCATTTGAGTCGAAAGACTTTATTGAAGCACTATTTAGCCGCGAAGAGTAACGCGTGTAGCAAAGTGGTTTATCCTTAACCTGCTACCGTTTTAAATTTGATATGAGTGATCGTAAGAGGAATTTTCGGTGATCAAATTTCAGCAAGTGAGCAAAGCCTATCGAGGCGGACGACAAGCGCTCCAAAAAGTGGACTTTCATCTCAAACGAGGAGAGATGGCATTTTTAGGCGGGCACTCTGGTGCTGGTAAAAGTACCTTGCTGAAGTTGATCTGCGCGATAGAGCGTCCAACTGACGGACGTGTTTGGTTTAACGATCACGATATTACTCGTATCCCAGCCAAAGACATTCCCTTTTTACGCCGTAACATCGGAATTGTCTTTCAAGATCACCGCCTACTTATGGATCGCTCGATCTTCGATAACGTCGCTCTGCCTATGCGTATAGAATCTATTTCTGAAAACGAAATTAAACGTCGAGTCAGCGCCGCGTTGGACAAAACCGGTTTATTAGATAAAGCCCGTTGTTTGCCAAGCCAGCTCTCTGGAGGTGAACAACAACGGGTCGGTATTGCTCGCGCTGTGGTTAACCGTCCAACTCTGCTTTTAGCGGATGAACCAACTGGTAATCTAGATCCTGAACTATCGAGTCGTGTATTACGCTTGTTTGAAGAGTTCAACCGTGCGGGTGTCACGATCATGCTAGCGACGCACGATATCGGGTTAGTGAACACTCGCCCTCAATATCGTCATCTGGAATTAAACCAAGGCTTTTTGAGTGAGGTTGAAGATTATGGCCGCGAATAAGCGCATTAAGAAACCTCAATCCAATCGAGCAGCAAACCGAGCTTCAAGCGACGGTTTCTTTGTTGTTCATTGGAAACAAGCCAAGTCATCGTTCTCGCAAATGTGGCAGCGTCCGTTGGGTAACTTGCTGACGCTTGCGGTGATTTCAATGGCTTTAGCTATGCCCGCTTGTTTGTACCTACTGGGCAAGAACGTTGGTGAAGTGGCGCAAGATGTCACCAGCCCGTCACAAATTAGTGCCTATGTAGAGGATGGTATCCCTGAGCCGAGAGTCATGGTGCTTAAGGATGAAATCGAAAGTTGGGACCAAGTCGATCTGGTTGAGTACATTTCTCCGCAGCAAGGTCTTGAAGATCTTAGCCAGTATTCTGGTTTTGAGGACGCCCTAACTATCCTAGATGATTATTCATTGCCAGGTGTGTTGGTGATTACGCCAAGCGTACACAGCGACACGTTAATTAAAGAACTGGCAGGCAAGGTTAAGAAGCAAGAGTTAGTCACCGATGTTCGTTTAGATGAAGATTGGTTAGCTCGACTGGATGCTATCAAAGCACTTGCGGCTGTCATCGTGATTACCTTAACTGTGTTGATGCTGGGCGCAGTATTTCTGATTATCGGCAACACATTACGATTTAATGTGTTGGCGCATAAAGAAGAGATTCAAACCATGAAGCTGATTGGTGCTACCGACAGCTACATTCTTCGACCATATTTGTATGCTGGAATGTGGTTTGGTGTTTTAGGTTCGATTAGCGCGTGGGTAATGACGGCATTGATTACCGTATTACTGAACAGTGCAGTGGATGACTTGGCTCAGCTGTACGATAGCCACTTCCGCTTAATTGGCCTGAGTTGGGATGAATCTTTATTGCTTTTGATCGTCGGAACCTTGCTTGGTAGTGTAGCTGCGAAGCTTTCTGCACAGCGTCATCTAAAAGAAATTGAACCAGTTTAGGTGAATAGAGTCATATTTATACGAAAAATAGGCAGTTCTTAACCAGTTTTTGCCTTGTATAGACGAATTGATTATGCATAATTACTTCCCCCTCCTTGAAACCTGTTCATTTTAGGTTCAGGATTGTCGGGTTTTAATAGATGTATTACTCCAGATCAGAGATTGATGAGGAACCGAATGGCAAACCAAGCGTATCAAATGGCTTTAGTCACACAAGATAGTTTAGATAGCTATATCCGCTCAGCGAACAGTTACCCAATGCTGACGCCTGACGAGGAACGTGGACTTGCAGAGCGATTACATTACAAAGGTGAGATCGACGCTGCGAAAGGCTTGATCCTTTCACACCTACGATTCGTGGTGCACGTTGCAAGAGGCTACTCTGGCTACGGGCTGCCAATGGCTGACCTTGTCCAAGAAGGTAACATCGGCTTGATGAAGGCTGTTAAGCGTTTTAATCCAGAAGTTGGTGTCCGTCTAGTCTCTTTTGCTGTTCATTGGATCAAAGCTGAGATTCATGAATACGTCTTGCGTAACTGGCGTATCGTTAAGATCGCAACGACTAAAGCACAGCGTAAATTGTTCTTTAACCTTCGTAAGTCTAAAAAGCGTTTAGGTTGGTTCAATAACGGTGAAGTTGAGACGGTTGCGCGTGAACTGGGTGTTGAGCCTTCAGAAGTTCGAGAAATGGAATCTCGTTTAGCGGCACAAGACGCGACGTTTGAAGCGCCTATGGACGACGACGACGGTGGTTCTGCTTACACAGCTCCAGTTTATTACCTAGAAGATAAAGCGTCAGACGTTGCTGAGACGGTTGAAGCAGCTAACTGGGAATCTCATACTAATAATCGCTTAGGTCTCGCATTGAAGAGCTTAGACGAGCGTAGTCAACACATTGTTCGCTCACGTTGGTTAGACGACAACAAAGCAACACTGCAAGACTTAGCGGATACCTATAGCATTTCTGCAGAGCGTGTCCGCCAGTTAGAAAAGAATGCGATGAAGAAATTGAAGCAAGCAGTTGGCGACTTCTAATAGCATTTAATTTTTAATAGTATTTGGTTTCTCATAGTAGCAAGCAAATAGCTTAATTTTGAAAAGGCCGAGATCGAGAGATCTCGGCCTTTTTGTTTTGGATCGATTTCTCAACTTTTGCGATCGAAATTTGCAAAATGATTTTGTGGATAACTCTGTGAGGAATTTATTCGTCAGCTGTCTAAAAGCAGGGTGTAGTAAGGCTTTGACAGGGTTTTTTGAGTGGGGATATGTTTCAGTTAACCCACAGTTAGATCAGGATCATTACTACATGTTGTGGATCTATTTTTAAAAAGGCACTTTATTCACGCAATTCACAGATTTATCCACAAATGGTGTAAAAGTGATCGCTGGTGGATAACCTTATTAAGTGGGTGTGATTGTTAGCCTTGGGATAGGTTACAATGGCAGCAAAGTAAATCAGTATAAAAAGAGAAAGTCATGGACCAGTTTAAACATATCGACGTTAAAGGCGCTCAAGCCCTTATTGAACAAAGTGAAGCTCGACTTGTCGATATACGAGATCCGCAATCTTTTGCGGTAGCCCATTCAGAAACCGCCTACCACCTGACTAACGATACAATGGTGTCGTTTATGGATGAGGTTGAGTTTGAACAGCCTATCTTAGTGATGTGTTACCACGGTATTAGTAGCCAAGGCGCGGCACAATATTTAGTGAACCAAGGCTTTGAAGAGGTATATAGTGTTGATGGCGGTTTCGAAGCTTGGCATCGTGCTGAACTTCCGGTGATTGCGGGTTAATAGCTTTATCACTTAAACGCTTCAAGCATCTCCATAGTATGAATAGGAAGTAACAATGATTAGATTGATGGTGTTAGACAACCCACGTCTTGCTCAAGCATTTATTGATTATATGGCCTCTCGTCAGATCCCTATTCAGATGTCTTCAGAGGGAGAAGGGCGTTTTGCTTTGTGGCTTCTTGATGGTCAATTTCAGGTTGAAACCGAAGCTGAGCTGAATCGTTTTCTTGCTGAACCCAATCATAAACGCTATCAAGCGGCGTCTTGGGATATGGCTGAGTCTAGAAAGAGTCATTTCCATTACCACACACCAAGCTTTTTGGGCATGATCAAAGCAAAAGCAGGTCCTGTGACACTGAGCCTAATGTTGGTGTGTGTGGTGATTTTTGCGCTGCAACAGATTGGTTTTGGCCAAGCTATTTTCAATGCCCTGCATTTCCCAGCGGTTGATGGACAGCAATGGCAGCTGTGGCGTTGGTTGAGCCATGCTGTTCTGCATTTCTCTGTTATGCACATCGCATTCAATATTTTGTGGTGGTGGCAGCTAGGTGGGGATATTGAGAAGAAACTAGGCAGCCTCAAGCTACTTCAGATCTTTGCTGTCTCTTCTGCGCTTTCAGGTGCTGGTCAGTATTGGGTTGAAGGGGCGAACTTCGGTGGTTTGTCTGGTGTTGTGTATGCTTTGGTTGGTTACTTATGGGTTGTCGGTGCGAAGGCGCCACAACTTGGTTTAGGTATCCCAAGACAGATTGTCGGCTTTATGTTGGTGTGGTTAGTGCTTGGGTACATGCAGCCATTTATGGCGATCGCCAATACAGCGCATTTAGCTGGCCTAGCCGCTGGTGTCATTATTGGCTTTATCGATGCGATGAAAGCACCGAGCTCGGCAAGAAGCTAACTCATTTTTTTTAGTGAGTAGCCAAACGATAGAAACAAAAAAGCGGCCAGATGAGCCGCTTTTTTATTGGGATTCGTTTTTACATCGTTACTGGTAAAGATATTTGGTAAACAATAAGTCAGCAATGAGAGTTTTACCTGTTTCAGGAAGTAAAATCTTATTGAGGTGCTCAACTAAGGACTTTCTCAAATCTTCACGACCGGATAGAGACTTAATTGTCTCTTCATTTTGCTTGCCGAGTAATTCAATCACCGCATCACGAATCAATGGCTGATGATGCTCAATGGCTTCTAAGTCATTACTATTTGCGACCATTATGTCGAGACGGACCTGAATATAGCCCAGTTTTTTACCTTTAGTGTAAAAATTGGTGGTGAGATCGGGCTCTAGCGTGAAGTAGGCTAGTTTGGGTGTCGATTCTTCTTCAGCGAAACTTGATGCTGAAAACAGTAGATTAATCGCAATAAATAGTTGGGCTACATAACGTTTGTGCATATTTGAGACTTTTCTTTAGTTTATTCGCGATATTCGAAACGCATTAGTCTTGTTACAATGAGCGGTCTAAATCTAAATACGTTTACAATTCGAAGGACGCTTTAATTTTATTCGAAAGTTGAAGCTTTATTGTACGTGTAAAGTCACCTATTGAATACTAGTATGAATCAGTCAATATCATTGTATCTAAATTCATTAATGAATGTAGATTGGCAAAGCACAGAAAAATTTAATTTTCCTAATGAAACCACCAAAGAGTGGCTTATGGAACAAGGATCGCTTTCCCGTAAGTTGGGCAAGTGCTGCAAGCACCTGTCTGTTGAGTTGCTTCATAATCAAGTTGTGGAACGATCAATTCTGCAACAGGACGAAGAACGCCTTTTATCATCACATGATTGCTTACTGCGTAAAGTGATTTTAAAGGGTGATGATGAGCCGTGGGTGTTAGGTCGAACCTTAATACCTCGAATTACCCTAGAAGATCATCAGCATTCTGACCTTTCTCAACAAGGGGATGTCCCGCTTGGGTTAACGGTTTTCAGTGCTGAGAACGTGGAGCGAGATGCGCTTCAAGTCGGTTGGGTTATCGCTGGCGATGAGCGATTACTCGCGCGTCGTTCTCGATTATGGATGAATCATAAACCGATGCTTGTGGCCGAACTTTTTTTACCAACATCCCCCATTTACTCTAAGGAGAGTGTGTAAATGCTTGCCACCAAAGCGAAGGCGTACTGGCAATTGACGCGAATGAATCGCCCGATTGGTACTCTGTTACTTCTTTGGCCGACCTTGTGGTCGCTGATTATTGCTGCGAAAGGCATGCCTGATTTTGATGTCTTGGTTGTTTTCATACTCGGTGTGGTGTTAATGCGATCGGCTGGCTGTGTGATTAATGATTTTGCTGACCGTAAAGTTGATGGTCATGTCAAACGCACCAAGCAACGTCCATTACCTTCAGGTTTGGTTTCCAGCAAGGAAGCCATTGTGCTCTTTCTAGTGTTAGCTGTGGTTTCTTTTTTGTTGGTACTCACCATGAACCCGCTGACTATTAAGCTCTCTTTTATTGGGGTTGGTCTCGCGTTCATTTATCCTTTCATGAAGCGTTTTACACACCTTCCACAGTTGTTTCTCGGATTGGCTTTCAGTTGGGCAATACCAATGGCTTGGGCGGCGCAAACCAATGAACTGCCAAGCATTGTGTGGTTTATCTTCGTGATTAATGCGTTGTGGACGATAGCCTACGACACGCAATATGCGATGGTTGACCGAGATGATGACTTGAAGATTGGCATCAAGTCGACGGCTATTCTGTTTGGTCGTTTTGATAAGCTTATGGTTGGCGCGCTGCAGTTAGTTACACTGGCGATGTTGATTGCATTGGGCATGCACTACCAACTCGGTGATACTTTCTACTGGGCACTGTTAGTTTCGGGAAGCTTGTTCGTGTATCAACAGCATCTGATGCGTCACCGCGATCGAGACCTTTGCTTCCAAGCCTTCTTGAACAATAACTATGTTGGAATGGCGGTGACTGTAGGCTTGTTCATTACCTTCTGGTAAGCATCAACTTTACAAGTAAACGAGCGCTAAAGAAAAAGGCACCCATTGGGTGCCTTTTTTGATCGTGTTCAGTCTAGTGATTAAAGTGAATGCTAACCAAGAGATTATTCTGCTTGGTGGATACTCTCTTGAATCGTCAAACGTACTTCAGGGTAAAGCATTGAGTAGAGAAGTTTAGCGAATTGCTGAGTCTTTTCTAAATCACAGTTACCATCGTTATCCAGATATTGCTGCTGTTTCAGAGTTGCGAACATCGACGCAAACACGCCTTTATCGAAGAACTCCGGTGCGTTGATACCTTGTAGGCGACCCAGTCGCTGTGCGATGTCTTGGCTCTTCTGCTCAAGGTCTGACTTATCTAGATCAGGATTCTCTGCCAATAGGTTCAGAGCAATTGAGTAGCGCTGGAGCGTTTCTGAAATCGTACGGCCTAGTAGCATCAGTGCTTGGCTGTTTGACTGGTTGATCGTTACTTGGTTGTTCGACACAACAAGCATGCCTTGACCGACTAGCTCATCAATGATGTTCGCAACCACGCTTTCAAGCTGATCTTCGTCGTAGCTTAAAAATAACTCTTTCTTTAAGAATGGGTAGATAGCTGCAACATTTTCTTGAATAGCGTCGATTGATAAACCGTGCTGACGAATGGTCATCTGAGCGATCAATGATGGCAATGCAAACAAGTGAATGATGTTATTACGATAGTAGGTCATCAGAATCGATTGGTGACGATCAAGCGAAATGATGTCGCCCATAGTGTCTGATTCAATTAAGAACTTGTTCAATGACTCTGCGTGTTTTACTAAGTCTTCAGCGCTGTCTTTAGGCACTGTGAATGTACCTGAATAAGGCACATTCTTAAGTAAAGACAGGTAGCAGTTGATCTGAGAAATCAAAGAGTCACGAGACAATGCGCGCTGTCTTGAAGCCAATAGTGCCGTTGCACAAAGAGTCAGGGCATTGGTCGCTGCCGCATCGTTAATGTGCGTCATCATTTTGGTTGCCAAGTCATTAACCACCGGGTTCATCCATTGTGGTTTGCTGGTTCCCATTGGGTCGATATCTTTAGTCCACTCAGGAGCATGTTCGTTCAGATATTGGTTAAGCTGAATTGGCTCACCGAAGTTCACGTAGCCTTTACCAAAGTTACGCAGCTTACGAATTGTACGAATCACTAGACTCGCGTTTTCTTTCTCTTTACGCTTACCACGAAGTTCTTTCGCGTAGGTCGCGACTTCCATTACGTGCTCATAGCCGATGTATACAGGAACCAAAGTCACCGGACGGTTCATGCCGCGCAGCATGGCTTGGATTGTCATCGCTAGCATGCCGGTTTTCGCCTGCAATAGACGACCTGTACGAGAGCGACCACCTTCACTGAAGTATTCTACCGAGTAACCTTTAGCGAATAATTCCGCTAGGTATTCGCGGAAAATAGTCGAGTACAACTTGTTGCCTTTGAAGCTACGACGAATAAAGAACGCACCGCCGTGACGGAAAATAGGACCGGCAGGGAAGAAGTTCAGGTTGATACCTGCTGCGATGTGCGGAGGCACCATGCCTTCATGATAAAGCACATAAGAAAGCAGTAAGTAATCCATGTGACTACGATGACAAGGTACATAAACGATCTCGTGACCATCTTGAGCCAGCTTACGAACGGTTGAAGCGTTGCTAATATGCAGGCCTTGGTACAACTTATTCCACAACCAACCAAGAATCTTCTCACCGCGTTTAATCAGCGAGTAAGAGAAGTTAGCTGCGATCTCATCCATGATGTCTTGAGCTTCTTTGCTCGCTTTCTCTATGGAAATATTTTTTGATTCAGCTTCATCTTCTATCGCCTTTTTGATTGCTTCTGACTTTAGCAGGCGGTCGAACAGAGCTTGGCGGCTTGGTAGGTTTGGACCCGATGCTGCAAGCTTTTGACGAGAGAAGTGAATGCGTGCCACGCGCGCCAGTTTATGCGCGATGGTGCTGTCGGTACCGTGTGAGTTAGCCATGTATCGTAGAGATACCACTGGGCTAAAGCGAACCAGACAGTCACGACCTGCTAGCAATACAGCTTTCGATTTCTCTAAGCCGTTCATTGCTTGTAGGTAAGGCTTCTGGTTATTCTCTTTACCAGGTTTACGACCCCACAATACGGTGGCAGGGATAACTTGAACGTCGAGCTCAGAGTCTTCAGCATGCAGTGAAAGCAGTTCAGAGAAGACTTCAATTGATGAGCTTGGTACATAATCATCGTCTTGCAGTAGAGTTTTGCGAGAAGAGATAAAAACGTAGCGTTGCAGTGATTTGCCATTGATTTCAAGTTTGCTCAACGGATCAGGCAACCCTAGTTCAAGTGCATGTTTTTGCAATGTAAGAATGTCTACACTTGAGCGAAACGGTAAGGCGTATACAATCGGTTTGCTCAAATCAATGTTCAAATCCTCTACAGGGTTTGAAGGGATTGATGTGCTCTTTACCAATAGGGATAAAGGTAGCTTCATTAATGAACGTGAAAAAGATTGTCCAGAAGACATATAGGTTCACTGCCTCAATAGTTATTTCAATGTGCTCAAGCGTATCTCTATTTCTATAATGAGAGGATAAATCCTATGAGTGAAATAGGGATAAGCCTAGGCGTAAATTTAATCGATGCAAGAATACCAGAAACTGGTCTAACCTTTTAATGGAAATAGTCATATTGCCGTTAAGTTTGTGGAAAATCATTCATCGACTGATTGAGTATAGAGTTAAAAATGACCAAAAAATCAAACACCGGATTCAAACGTATCGTCAAAGCGGCGGGCTTTTCATGGCAAGGTATCACGAGCTCGTTTAAAAACGAGGCTGCATTTCGACAAGAAGTCTTCATGGCCGCAGTGCTTATTCCGTTGGCGTTCTACTTAGATGTAAACCAAGTTGAGCGAATCTTGATGATTTCAGCCGTCGTGTTGGTGATGGTTGTCGAGTTGATCAATACCGCGATTGAAGCGGTCGTTGACCGAATCGGTAGCGAACATCATGAGCTTTCTGGGATGGCGAAAGATGTTGGCTCAGCTGCCGTTTTTATCTGTTTAGTATTAGCTGGTTACGTGTGGTTAGAGATCTTGTTTTTGTAATTTGCTAAAAATGAACTAAAAACAACCAATTGCTTTGCTTTTGTTCAGTTACTGGATATACTCACAGTCAACTGTATAAAAAGACAGGTGAATCATGAAGCCGTTAACGCCCCGCCAGCAACAAGTTTTTGACCTTATCAAAAGTAAGATCGAGGATTGCGGTATGCCACCGACTCGTGCAGAAATCGCACGTGAACTTGGCTTCCGCTCTGCAAATGCTGCAGAAGAACATTTGAAAGCTCTTGCTCGTAAAGAAGCGATTGAGATTATCCCGGGTGCGTCTCGCGGTATTCGTATTTTGCTTGAAGATGCAGCGAACGAAGAGCAAGGTTTACCATTAATCGGTCAGGTTGCCGCTGGCGAGCCTATTTTGGCTCAAGAGCATGTAGAAATGCACTACCAAGTTGACCCAGGTATGTTTAAGCCACAAGCTGACTTCTTACTTCGCGTAAATGGCGAAAGTATGAAAGACATCGGTATTATGGATGGCGATTTACTGGCCGTGCATAAAACACAAGACGTGCGTGATGGACAAGTTGTCGTGGCTCGTGTCGACGATGACGTAACGGTAAAACGCCTAGAGCGCAAAGGTTCTACCGTTCTGTTACATGCTGAAAATGAAGAGTTTTCTCCAATTCACGTGGACTTAGAATCCCAACACTTGTCTATTGAAGGACTTGCGGTTGGTATTATTCGTAACACGGACTGGATGTAGTCAGTGCAAACAGCTTATTGATATTTACTCTCAATAACTTGTTATTGTAATTGATATTCATTATCATCTTCTTTGTCGAGATACAAGGAAGATGATGATGCCAAACCCAACCAAACCTCAAATGAAGCCGCTTATTCGTAAGTCGCACACCTATGATCAAAAGGCTTCTTCTGATCTCGGGTCAGCACATCAAGAATTCCAAGTACCGACCAATCTTGTTCAACACCTTTGGTTTCGCAGCCGCGAAAGTCTAGCCGATGACGGTCTTGTTTATGACCCTATTGCAGCACAAGCCTGCAAGCGTTGCCAACTCGCACCTGAATGCCTTACCGGCGAACTCGACCAACAACAACTCCTTTACGCGACACTGACTCAACTTTGTGACTCTCAAGTTCAACAGTTTTTATCTCATAACCCAGATGCTTGGATTATTAACGTAGGAGCAGGGCTTGATACCCGTTTCTACCGTTTAGATAACGGCCGCTGTCATTGGGTTGAGCTAGATGTAACCGAGAACCTAGTTTGGCGACAACGCCTGTTCCACAAGAATGAACGCTATCGTCTAGAGTGTGGCTCGGTGGATGACCTGACTTGGTTGGATGAACTTAATATTCCAGAACAAGCTTCGGTGATGGTGGTGTGTGAACATGCTCTGTTGGATTGCAATGAACAACAGACGGCGAACTTTATTCAATCTTTGAGCCGTTATTTTACCCACGCACATGCGTGTTTAGTGTTAGCTGGAGATAAAAGCTCTAGTGCACTGGGGCAAAAGCTCGGTTCTGGAAAATACGCACATGGCTTATCTTCTCCGATAGACAGCGTCCTTAATTGGCTGCCATGGGCTCAGTGGGTAAAAGCGTTTTCTCCACTTGACCAGCAGTGTAATCGTTGGAAATTGTGGCAGCGACTTCTTTGTAAAATCTCTCAGGTCAAAAAGCGTTTAACGCCGCAGTTAGTGCTTGTTAAGTGGTAGTGCTAGCGGTTCTGTTGGCAGGTATCTGAATACTTGCCTCGTTATAGCTATTCGTTATCGATAAAAGGCAAGCGCCTCCCCACACCATAGTGAAAGCCCACTCACTAGGTTAAACTATCGCCTCTAATCTAAGAGGTGATCGTGAAGTTATTTAATCCCCAAACTATTTTTCAAACGTTATCCAATCAGGCGATGCACAAAAAAGTGCTGTTACTCGCGATCCCGATGGTTCTTTCTAATATTACGGTTCCACTGTTGGGCTTAGTCGATGCTGCGGTTATCGGTCACTTAGAGCATTCTTGGTATTTAGGTGGTGTGGCGCTGGGTGGCACAATGATCAGCGTGACCTTTTGGCTGCTCGGTTTCTTACGAATGTCGACGACGGGACTGGCCGCGCAATCTTATGGGGCTAACGATGGCAAGCAACTTGGTTTAGTCTTTGTGCAAGGCGTGACCATGGCACTAGGGTTTGCTGGTTTCTTCTTGCTATTGCATAGCTTTGTTGCTGATGCGGTTTTCTCTCTGAGTAGTGCCAGTGACCAAGTGAAACACTATGGTCAGCAATATTTCTCTATCCGAGCATGGAGTGCGCCTGCTGCGTTGACTAACTTTGTGCTGTTAGGTTGGTTACTCGGAACCCAAAATGCCAAAGCACCCATGTGGATGGTGATCATTACTAATATCACCAACATCGTTTTAGATATCGTATTTGTGATTGGCCTCGGCTGGCAAGTGGAAGGCGCAGCATTGGCATCGGTAATTGCGGACTATGCGGGTTTAACATTTGGCCTGATTTGTGTTTACCGAATCTGGGTGAAGAAGCAGTTACCATCGCCATGGGAGCTGCTTAAGAAAACCAGCCAAGGTTTGAGTCGTTTCGTAAAACTGAATCGCGATATCTTCCTTCGTTCACTATGCCTACAAGCGACTTTCACTTTCATGACCTTCCAAGGTGCAAGCTTTGGTGATGATGTTGTTGCGGCCAATGCAGTGTTGATGAGTTTCTTGATGATCATCTCTTATGGGATGGATGGTTTAGCTTACGCAATGGAAGCGATGGTCGGTAAAGCGATAGGCGCGAAAGATAAAGATGAATTAAATCAGTCGTTGATTGGTACCTTTTTCTGGAGCTTCAATATTTGTTTGGTTCTAACCATAGTGTTCGCGATCGCTGGGTCTAATCTAATTAATATGATCACCACCATCCCAGATGTAAAAAGCCAAGCTGAGGTGTATCTGCCTTGGTTGATCGCAATGCCACTGGTTTCAATGTGGTGCTTCTTGCTGGACGGTATCTTCGTGGGCGCAACCAAAGGCAAAGATATGCGTAACAGTATGTTTGTTGCGACCTGCAGTTTCTTCGTAATTTTCTACTTAGCATCAGGTTTTGATAACCATGCGCTGTGGCTAGCAATGTTGAGCTTTATGGCGATGCGTGGGATTGGTCTTGGTGTTTTATTTGTTTCTCAGTGGAAGAAAGGAGAGTTTCTCGCTTAGCTTGCATAGCTTAGTTCAGGGAACAAAAAATAAAAACAGCAAGCTCATGGCTTGCTGTTTATGTATTTGGCCTACAGGTGGTCAAATAGTCCTGTTGGTTCTTTGTTTAGAACAAACGGTTAAGTCCGTTAAGCGCTGCGACGCGATACGCCTCGGCCATCGTCGGATAGTTAAAAGTAGTATTCACAAAGTATTCGATGGTGTTGGCTTCACCTTTTTGTTCCATGATCGCCTGACCAATGTGAATGATTTCAGCGGCACGTTCACCAAACACGTGGATACCTAAAATCTCTTTAGTTTCACGATGGAAAAGTATCTTCAAGCTACCAATATCTTTACCTGCAATTTGAGCGCGAGCTAAGTGCTTGAATGAAGAACGTCCCACTTCATACGGTACTTTAGCTGCAGTAAGCTCTTGCTCGGTTTTACCGACAGAGCTGATCTCAGGAATGGTGTAGATACCTGTTGGGATGTCTTCGATAAGGTGTCGTTCTGCTTCACCTTTCACCACGGCTTGGGCCACAAATCGACCTTGGTCATAAGCAGCACTTGCTAGGCTAGGATACCCAATCACATCACCGACAGCGTAAACATGTTCAACACTGGTTTGGTAGTTGCTGTTGACTGATACTTGTCCACGAGAGTCCGCTTCTAAGCCAACCGCACCAAGGTTCAGTTTATCAGTATTACCCGTTCGACCATTGGCATACAGTAGGCAATCGGCACGCATTTTTTTACCTGACTCTAGATGAATGATTACACCATCATCTGTTCCTTCAATTTTCTCAAAGGTCTCATCGTTACGAATAACAACACCACTGTTCCAGAAGTGGTAAGAAAGTGCATCTGAAGTTTCGTTATCTAAGAAGGACAACAGGCGATCGCGAGTATTAATGAGATCGGTTTTAACGCCTAAACCGCGAAATATAGAGGCATATTCACAGCCGATAACACCAGCACCATAGATGATGATGTGTTGTGGGTCGTGTTTCAGAGAAAGAATCGAATCACTGTCGTAGACACGTTCATGCATGAAGTCGACGTTGTCTGGCTGATAAGGACGAGAACCTGTCGCGATAACAAATTTGTCTGCGCTGTAGTGTTCTTCAGTACCGTCGCTTTGCATTACGGAGATCGTGTGGGTATCGATAAAACGTGCAGTACCGAAGACTAACGTGCATTGGTTGCGATCGTAGAAACCTTGGCGCAAGCGAGTCTGTTTGTCGATGACCGATTTAGCATGCCCCAGAATATTGGAAAATGTTGAGTGGATACTTTTATTGTTCTGACAAAACAGAGGGTTACTGTTGAATTCAATAATACGACTAACGGCATGACGCAGTGCTTTGGAAGGAATGGTCCCCCAGTGGGTACAACCACCACCAACGCTGCTCTCTTTTTCAATGATAGCAACGTTCAACCCGGCTTTGGTTAATCCCATCGCTGCCCCTTCTCCTCCGGGGCCACTACCAATTACGATTACATCAAAGTGGTTGGAGTGCGACATAGATATCTTCCTTGTTATATTTGATTAACATTGCTTTAGCGAGATTTTAACTGATTCTGTTCTTGGGTACATGAAAAGGGCATCAGAGAGTCGGTGAGATCACGTCATGCTACTGAAAAAATAATATTTGGTATGTCGTATGTCTCCAAATGACGGTGCGGATATTGAAATGTTTTCTTTGAACGTATTTACTTCGATACGTGAACAAAGAGGTGTGTTTAGTGTCTTATATAACCAGAGTGCCTTATATAAGTAAGTGATTCGCGTTATATTGAATAGAGTATTAGACATGCCTGTTTAGGCTGTAAAAGAAGATGTTGATAAAGTATGAAACCAATGGGCATTCGCGCACAGCAAAAAGAAAAGACTCGTCGTAGCTTAATCGATGCGGCATTCAGCCAACTCAGTGCCGATCGTAGTTTTTCTAATCTAAGCTTGAGAGAAGTCGCTCGTGAGGCTGGAATAGCTCCGACTTCCTTTTATCGCCATTTCAAAGACATGGATGAGCTTGGCTTAACCATGGTCGATGAAGGTGGCTTATTGTTGCGTCAGTTGATGCGTCAAGCTAGGCAACGCATAGTAAAAGAAGGCAGCGTGATTCGCACATCGGTTGAAACCTTTATGGAATTCATTGAAAGCAGCCCAAACGTATTCAGACTGTTATTGCGGGAGCGCTCAGGAACTTCATTTGAGTTTCGTGCAGCGGTAGCTCGTGAGATACAGCATTTCTCTGCTGAGTTAACCGAATATTTGATCACAACAGGAATGACAAGAGACGAAGCTTTTACTCAAGCGGAAGCCTCCGTCATCTTGGTTTTTAACTCAGGGGCAGAAGCATTAGATTTAGATCGACGTCAGCGAGATGAATTGGCTGAGCGTTTGATCATGCAATTGCGAATGATGGCCAAAGGAGCTTTTTGGTATCGTAAAGAACGTGAACGTAACCGATTAAAAGGCGGGATTGAATAATGTCGAATGAAAATAATACTGTAAACCGTGGTTCTGAAAGAAAGACACTCGTACTTGCTGTTGTAGCAGGTGTGTGTGGTGATGCACTGTTATCTTGGGTAACAATGAGCGAAGTGGGCTTTTCTATCTTCCCACTGATTGCTTTAGTTTTGGCTGTACAAGCGCTTTACCAAGAATACCTAACTAATCCCGTATCTGAAGATATTCCGTTAGTGGGTTTAGCTTGTTTCTTTGTAGGTGCATTTGGCCACTCGGCTTTTGTGAAAGCACAACACCCTGATGCCGGGTCAAACTTCTTTGCGATTATCGTCGCGATGCTACTGCTCGCTTGGGTAGGTAAGAAGCTAGGCTTTATCGGTAAAACCGCTTAAACCAATCTATAAATAAAAAAACGAGCCAATTGGCTCGTTTTTTGTATTTGCTGCTTAGCTTAGCTTAGCTTTGACCTCGACCTAGAAAGCGAGGCTTATGCTTTACGCTCTAGGAATACACCTGCTTCCATATGGTGCGTGTAAGGGAACTGGTCAAATAGAGCAAAACGGGTGATGTCGTGTGTTTCGCTTAGAATGTCTAGGTTCTCTTTCAATGTCTCAGGGTTACAAGAGATGTACATGATACGCTCGTAGCCTTGAACCATCTTACAAGTATCGACATCCATACCTGAACGCGGTGGATCAACAAAGATAGTGTTGCAGTTGTAGCTCTTAAGATCGATGTTCGCTTGCAGTAGACGACGGAATTCACGCTTGCCTTCCATTGCTACGGTAAAATCTTCCGCAGACATGCGGATGATCTGAACATTTTCAATCTTGTTGGCTGCGATGTTGTATTGCGCAGATTCTACTGACGGCTTCGCCAGTTCTGTTGCCAGTACACGTTCGAAGTTCTGTGCCAGTGCTAGTGAGAAGTTACCGTTACCACAGTAAAGTTCAAGTAAGTCGCCTTTGCTGTCTTGAGTACAGTCGACTGCCCACTCCAACATTTTCTCTGCTACTTTGCCGTTTGGTTGAGTAAAGCTGTTCTCAACTTGCTGGTAGATGTAGCTATCACCATTCACATCTAGCTTTTCAATGACGTAGTCGCGATCCAGTACGATTTTCATTTTACGCGCACGGCCAATCAGATTTAGGTTAAAACCTTCATCGTTCAATTGTTGTTTTAGCGCTTTAGCTTCTTGAATCCACTGCTCACCTAATTGGCGGTGGTAAAGCAGTGACACCAAAATCTCGCCGCTTAAAGTCGAAAGGAAGTCTACTTGGAATAGTTTGTGGCGCAGAGAGTGGTTGTCCTTCATTGCATCCGTTAATAGAGGCATTAGGTCGTTAATCAGGCGGCTAGCCGCAGGGAACTGGTCGACACGGTATTTTTCTTTAGTTTCTTGATTGAACATGACGTAATACATATCGTCACCTTCATGCCACACGCGGAACTCTGCACGCATACGGTAGTGTTGTTCTGGAGATTCATACACTTCCAGCTCAGGCACATTATATTCTGAGAACATTTCAGTAAGACGCTCAGTCTTTTCTGCCAGTTGTTCTTGGTAGCGTTGCGGGTTTACTTCTAAATTCGCCATTGTTATGCCTTTTGCTATCGTGCTTTTAAATCAAGAGCGCAGATTTTATTCAATCACAGGCGCTTGTCCAGTGTTGAGAGCCATTCAGTCTAAATAGACGACGAAAACTATAGCTTATAACTATCTTAGACTAGACAAATGATTCATAGGTCAATACTATTTCCGGCAAGCTGGTGCCATGTGGATGTATAGATGGCTGAAGAGGGAATCTGGTGTAAATCCAGAACTGACGCGCAGCGGTAAGAGAGAACGAGTATTCAAAGACACTGCAAATAGCGTTTTGTGGGAAGTCGAATATTAGGTAACCATAAGGTTGTGCTCTTGAGTCCGAATACCTGCCAGCGGCCAAACCATAAAATGTGGTTTGGTAGGACTTTACGCGATTTAGGATCACAACATGAACAAATCCCTTTTAGCGGTTGCTGTAGCATCGCTGCTTTCACCTATCTCCAATTTACACGCACAAGAAGCATCTGCTGACGAAACCATGGTCGTTACGGCTAACCGTTTTGAGCAGTCTGTGGGTCAAGTTACAGCAACTGTCGATATTGTGACTAAAGAGCAAATTGATAACCTGCAAATCAAATCTCTAACGGAAGCTTTAGCATTATTACCTGGTGTGCAAGTAACGCAAAATGGCGGACGTGGACAAAACAGTTCAGTCTTTGTTCGCGGTACCTCATCGAATCAAAGCATTGTCCTCTATAACGGGGTGAGAATTGGTAGTGCGACAACTGGTAGTGCGAACTTCTCAGCTATTCCTCTAAGCGGCGTTGAACGTATCGAGTTAGTAAAAGGTGCTCGTGCTGCGGTATATGGTGCTGATGCAATAGGTGGTGTAATTAACATTATTACTTCATCAGGGGCTGATGTTGACTCTGGTACTGTTCAAGTTGGCGCTGGTACTGATAACTATCGCCAAGGCGCAGCTGGTGTGAGCTCTAAAGTTGGTCAGAACTCTTGGATCAATATGTCTGTAAACACTGAAGCGTCAGATGGTTTTGATGTCGTAGGCACTGGCCCGGCTCAACCTGATGAAGATGGCTATAGCCGTCAAGACTTAACGCTTGAGGTTGGGACAAACTTTTCACCTGAGTGGTCTGCCAAAGTGATGGGCTTCTATCATAAAGGCGTGACTGAATATGAAAGTTATAAGGACTTTTCAACAGGTAAGCTATCAGCTGATGAGCAAGAATCTATTCTTTTCAACTACGCAGCGCTTGTTGCATATAATGGTGAGAAGTATCGTTCATCTTTGTCTGTATCAACTAACCGCGACGATAGTAACAATAAAGGCGGTCAAGTTCCGGGTAGCCACTTAATCACTGATCGCCATGCTCTTAACTGGCTGAACTCTTATCAGTTATCTGAGATCTTTGTACTTAATGCAGGCGTTGACCTAACTAAAGACACCGTGGCTGATTCCAAAATTTGGAGCAGCAATAGTTACCAGAAATATGACGGTACTAGTCGTAAGAATAATGCAGTATTCGCTTCGGCTTTCTATGACAATTCAGGTCTGCAAATTGAAGCAAGTGTTCGTCATGATGACAACGAAGTCTATGGCGGAAAGTCGACATGGCAGCTAGGAACTGGTTATCTTGTTAATCAGAATTGGCGTTTGATTGCGTCTGGTGGTACTGCCTTTCGAGCTCCGACATACAATGACTTATTCTGGCCTGGCTATGGTAAGAGTGACTTGAAACCAGAAGAGTCTTTGAGTTTTGAGGCTGGATTTGAGTTCTTCTCTGACGTATCAGATATACGCGTTGTAGGTTATTCAAACAAAATTACTAATTTGGTAAGTTATCAGTCAAAAGGTGAAGCTTTAAAGAATTCTGATGCGACAATACGTGGTATTGAAGTAAGCTCGCAGTTTGAGACTGGCGTGATTTCACACTCAGTGTCGCTAGACTTCCTAGACCATAACAACAAAATCAATGTTGCTGGTTATGGTCAACCAGAAGACATTCAAGATAAAGAGCTGTCTCGTAGAGCAAACTTTGCAGCGAAATGGTTGGTCAGCTATGAACACAATGACTGGCGTGGTGATTTGAGCTATCAGTATCAAGGTAAACGCTATGACGATGCAAAAAATACGGTGGAACTTGAACCGTATAGCCTCGTGAACTTTACACTAGCTTACCAGTTGACCGAACAATGGAAACTACGAGCTAAAGTTGAAAACTTGTTTAATACTCAATACCAAACGGTGGATAAGTATGAAACGCAAGATCAAGCATACTACCTAAATGCTTCATACCAGTTCTAACTGGTATGCAAACCGCCTTCGGGCGGTTTTTTCTTATTGGATATATCAATGAAAAAGAAAGTCGTCATGAGTTGGTCGTCAGGAAAAGACTCTACGTTAACGTTAGAGCGCCTACTTGAAAGCACCGAGTATGAAGTTGTTGCTCTGTATACTACGTATGTTGGAGATGAAGTTCCTTTCCAGGTAACTCCTATTGAGGTAGTTGCAATGCAAGCTCGATTGGTCGGTTTACCATTAATCATGATTGAGCTACCGGAAGTCTTCCCAAGTAATGAGGTTTATCAAAGTACGATTGTCTCGGTACTTAAAGATTCTAGTTTATCAATCGATGCGGTCGCGTTTGGAGATATGTTCTGTAATGGCATTGCCGATTACCGAAGAAGTTATATAGAGCCAGCTGGTTGGGAGTGTGTGTTTCCCCTAATGGGAGAGAGCAGTCAGGTACTTGCGAGTGAAATAATAGACAGAGGAATCGAAACCTTTCTCGTCACGGTCGATACCGATGCATTAGACATGAGCTATTGCGGGAAAGAATACACGTTTGAGCTAATCGACAGTTTACCGAGTCACGTCGACCCATGCGGCGAAGATGGTGAGTTCCATACTTTAGTAACGTCAGCGCCATGCTTTAAAGGAAGGCTTAAGATAGAGCTGGAAAATGTAGATCAGGGTGAGCGCTTTGTGCATCAACGCTACCGAGCCTGCATTATGTAGAGTGATGATTGGCGAAAACTAAGTGAAGGGGTATCATTGCAACGGAACTTATTACAGGTAATGGTTGTGTCGGAAAGCATACAAAAAAACATATTGATCTTTGATTCTGGAGTTGGCGGTCTGTCCGTATATAAAGAGATAAGCCACTTACTACCGAATCATAACTATACTTATGTATTCGATAACGAGGCTTACCCATACGGTGAGCTCGACCAGCAAGTCCTTATCCACAGAGTTCAAAGCATCGTCGCCAGTTTTGTGGCTAGCCACGCTATTGATATTGTGGTGATAGCCTGCAATACAGCAAGTACAATTGTGTTACCTACACTAAGGGCTAATAACCCAATCCCTATTGTCGGGGTTGTTCCGGCAATCAAGCCAGCATCGCTACTTGCCAATAAAGCCGTTGGTCTTATTGCAACACCCGCAACGATTACTCGTGAATACACACACGAGCTCATCAAAAACTTCTCTAGTAATAAAAGAGTTGAGCTTTTAGGTTCTACTCAGCTGGTGGATATGACCGAAGATAAACTCCGAGGAGAGGCGATTAACCTTGAAGAGCTGCAGCAAATCCTTCAACCAATGATCAACACAATTGATGTGGCTGTTTTAGGGTGTACTCATTTCCCACTGATCAAATCAGAGATTCAGCAAGTGCTAGGTAAAAACGTGATGTTGATTGATTCAGGTAAGGCTATTGCTAAGCGGGTTCAAGATTTATTGGATTTAGAGAGCAGTACTGAAGAAGGGGGAGTGCGTGAGGCTTTTTGTAGTGCACTTCCTAAAAAAGAAAGTGCACTAAATAGTATGCTGAAGCAGTTAGGGTTTAGCTCAGCTCAGCTTCGTCCGTTTCTGGATGTTTAGGATCGTTTGCAACGCGTACTTTTAAAGTACGTTGCATGTAATCTTTATCGTTAAGTTCTGAAATAGCATGATTCACATCATTACTTGCCATAACAACAAATCCAAAACCTCTTCTTTTACCAGTACGTTTGTCTTTCATTAAACGTACAGCAAATACTTCACCATATTCAGAGAACAATTCACGTACATGTGATTCATTCGCTTTGTATGGCAGGTTACCCACATAAAGTGTTTTTGTTGAAGCCTTAGGTTCTGACTCTGATTTTGAGTTGGTGCTTGAAAAATTAACAACAAAAGCGGAAGCCAAGACACCAAGGATAAAGGTAATTGCAGGCGATATATCTACCTGAGAGAAAACAATGCCGCCCAATACAGCTAGCGCGACAATTAACAACATCGATTTTTTTGAGTTCATATCGGAATACTACATATTAATAAACGAAATATACGCATCTACCATTAACAAAATAGACACATGAATCTTACGTTCATGGCTTCCATTTTGCCAATGTATTGCTGTGATACGTCTCAAATGTTTAGTTTTTATTCGAAAAATGCGGATGTGGTGGCTTTTTAGGCGAACAAAACTTTTATTTAAAAAAGCTCTTGTGCTCTATATCGAACTCTCTATAATGCCGCCTCACCGACAAGGAGTGAGACGAAAGTCACGCTGCGAAATCGGTAGAGAATAAGAGTTTGAAAATAACCCTTGACTCTCTAAGTGGTGCAGGTATAGTACGCACCCCTAGCGACTGAGATGTGAGTCACAAAACGCTAGCGCTCTTTAACAATTTAAACCTATCAATCTGTGTGGGCACTCGTTGATGAATATCA
>NZ_JBGOOI010000063.1:0-21545 GCF_041439605.1 Vibrio sp. 1F169
AACAAGCAAGCCGATGAGTTCACAAAGCTGGTCAATGACAGTCAGTCCAAAACAGTCAAATTGGGCGATAAAGAGCAGTTATTGTCACTCAGTGCCGGTAAACCCTTTGAACTGGCCATGAGCCAAGGTCGCATCGATACCGCTTACATGACCGATATGGTACGTCCACAAAATGACATCTTGCACAATGCACAGCAAAACACCATTGATAAACAGCCGCTCAGCGCCCTAGACAAACTCCAGCAGCAAACCCCTGACACCCAGGGCAACAGCCAGCATGTCATTTCTACGCTGGATGAAAACGACAAAGACCGACTCAGAGCGCAGCTCACCGCCACAGAGAAGCTGCCTTATGTGGTCGCCAAAGACTATTTAGAGCGCACCCCCGAAACGCGAGACAACACACTGATTATCGCGTACACCAACCAGGAGCGAGACACCATCACCGAACACATCCGTGTCGGTTTAATGAAAAAGAGTGAGTTAGGCAAAGAGAACGTCATCGCAACGAGGCTACGCTCAATCGGCGCGACGGGGGAAGAGCTCACTACCATGATGCCGTATCAAAAAGGCTTGATACTGAGCACCAAGCCCGGTGAGTACGCGGCAATCACTCACGTTGACTCTGAGCATGGCGTAGTAACACTTCAAGACGCAAGTACAGGTAAGACAAGGCCGTTCTTACCGCGTAACCGTGATCACCGTTTCACCACCCTGTTCTCTACGTCAGAAAAGCCACTTTCAACCGGCGATAAAATCATCACCCGTTTTACCGATAAAGAGCGCGGCATTAAAGCCAACGTGGAGTACCGCATCACGCAAGCGAATACAGACAGTGTTATCGCTCAATCTAAGACAGGACAAACACTCAGCCTTAACCCTAATGCGCTTAAAGACGGGCACTGGGACTACGCCTACAGTCGAACCGCAGACATGGCGCAAGGATCCACCTATCAACACGTCATTAGCGCGATACAAAGCAAAGGCGCACTGACCAACTTAAGACGCGCCGGTATCGATGTGACTCGTGCCAGTCAGCACATTCGGCTCTATACCGACAACACAAAACAATTGGTCAAAAGCTGGCTCTCTAAAGAGAGCCATAAAGCCAGTGCAATAGAAACCCTTAACCAAATCCCACCCAAAGACACCACATACTTTAACCGTAATGCTCTGCCTCATGAGGACGTCCGATTCCAAAATAAAAGCGGTGACTTTGACTACAACAAATTTAGGGAGCACATCAATACGCAACTACCCAAATACACCGAAAGTCTCGCCGTTCAGTTATTAGGCAAGCCTAACCAATCTAAATCAGACCGTGATTACTTAACCTTTGGCCTTGGTAAATCAGCCATTAAAGTCACCTTAACCGGAGAATATCGCGGGTATTTTAAAGACTACACCACAGGCGAAAAAGGCGCATTGATTAACCTAATCATGAGTCATAAGGAAATGAATTATAAAGCCGCGATGAATGAAGCGCACAAGATGCTCAATGAGCCAGATAAATATCAATTGGAGGAAAACAATAAACACGCCAAATTACTGAGCACCACCCCAAGGCATATTGCGCAGTTTGAAGAACGGGCTAAAGATTATATCAATCAAAGCTTACCGATGGATAACACACTGGCCCAAACGTACTTAAACAAGCTCGGTGTCAATAACATTGAAAATAACCAGGTTAAGTTCCACCCGGCGGTCTATTCATCCGAAGACAAATCCTTTCACCCTGCAATGCTAACCAACATCCACAATAAAGAAGGCGAAACCAAAGCCATTGAAGTGACTTATTTAGACACTCAAGGAAATAAAGATACCTCCCTAGACATTAACCCAAGAACCCTAGGCACAAAGTCCAAACAATTAACCCAATTCCATCAAGGAGAGAATTTAAACACCACCATCATCAGTACCTCAATTGAAAACTCATTCTTAATTCGAGACCAAACTCAAGGGCAGATTGATATTATTAATGTCAATCACAAGAACGACATTCAAAACATCTCTACCGATGAGCTGAGACAGAACATCATTATTGTATTAAATCATGGCAATCACGATTTAAACCCGAACAACATTGAAAAAATCGTCGAGAACTTTCATGGCCGAGACATTCAATTCATGTCAGATGATAACCTAAAAGATGACATCAAATCGTGCATTGATAAGTTAGATAGGGATAACAGCGCGCATGATATTGAATTAAGTGAAGCACACTCTTCTCATCAAGAGAATGAATTAGACACCATCAACTATAATGATAAAAAAGAAACCGACAGCCAATCACTCGAACACTTTGAGCCAAAAGAATATTCCCCTCAGCAAGAGATGGAATTTAATCAATCAGAGAAAGAGAGCCATTGGGAAGACAGAGAAATCGACAGAGAGTTAGAGCGATAATAAAAGGGTAGCTGCTGCTACCCTTTTTTTTCGCCTTCAAGATATTCATCGACGCTTTTATCAACCAAAGCGGTGTTGGATTTTCTTTGCTCAATCGAATCCGCTTTATTCTTATAATACCCCTCCCCATCAAAGCTATGCGCCAAATTTAAATTTAGCACGCCTTGTACCTGCCTAACTCTACGATACGTTTCTTCCATCAACTCACGGTTCGACGGCCGCTCATCGTCACTGTCATTCAGTTTGATACGCAACGCCAAGGTAAAAAGCTGACGAGTTGCCTCGGCATCACTTAACTTTTCTCTGTCTCTGAACTTCTTAAAATCTTGCTCTAGCTTCCCTCGAAGGGAGCTTTGTAAAGGGTAAGAACGTGACATAATTTAGCTTTTTCTCCTCAATGAATGTCAATGAAGCCCACCTTTAAGCCTCAATGAAATCCGATAAATTCTCAATGTAAACCCATTGTACTTAGTTTTGAAAAAACCGCTACAACCTTACCGATAAAGGGATAAATAACAATTTAATTAAATCCCATTGAATTTAGATTGAAATCACCACAATCCCTTACACAGAAAGGCGCCAATGATAATTCAATGTAATTACATATTTTCACACTGGGATTTCAGCGGCTAATTAGTTGAGATTTTGAAAATTTTTTCACGCTCTATTTCGCCTCCACTATTAAGCATAAGTCATTGTTTTTATAGGTTTTAAATTCATCACAGACAATCATTTAAATCGTTTACGATTTAGCGTGGTGTGTGGTGAAGAATTGAAAATACAGGGGCATCTTGGGAACGCTTTCCAATTAGTCTTTGTTTTCGCTAAGAGACTAAATTATCGATGAAAAACGCCCCTATTGGAAGGGGTTGGGGTGTAGATTTGACCACACTGTTTTTACATTAACGCCTAGTTACTCTTATACAGGGGCACTTTACCCCCTAAAGTACAGGCTAAAAATGACGAGATTACAGCTAACTGAAATTAGCGCTAGAACGCCCTTTCAATGCTAAATTGACTTTGCAGACATTACTAACAAACTTTGGGGCGTGCGACGTGAAGTCGTATGAAGCGCTGCTCACCGCTTAACGTGTGAACCATCTGTATCACCAGATGAACCTAGGATCCTAAATAAATTAGCGGCTCTGACAATGTAATGAAGAATGGTCATGACCATTCGGGATTTGAATCGTGAGAGGACAATCCTCCTGATAACCACAACCGGGTGAATGCTAGGTAGTTAGCATGATGAACATATGTGAACCCGCTCAAGGCGCGTTATGTTATGAAACAGCGGAAGTGGTTAATACGCTGTGGCCAAAAGGCATGAGAGTCGGAAGAGATTGCCCCCCAAAGCAGCGCCTCGTTCTTTGATATAACAGGTTTATTCGGGCTGTGGTATCTTCGCTTTAATAGCCATCATCACTAATTTTTATTTGCGCAGCGGTGATCGTGTCATGTTTATGCATTGTACCTCCCCCATAGAAAAAGTATATTATCCAGTAACTTAAGTAAACGTGTAATTAATTGGATGAATTATTGGATTTTCAAGCTTAGTAAACAGACACTATACCCAGATGTGCCCAGCAAGCAGTATGTTTTTGATAATACGCACTCAATAAAAGTTGCCCCTGGAGACTCATTTTTATTCTTAGATAAAACTAAAGACTATTCTTTTACTGCAGTAGGAACAGTCTCTAGGCTTGAAGAAAGAGAACCTACAGAAGAGGAAGCCTTAAGAACTAAGAACGTAAGAATTGTTTACACCGCACATTTAAATGACGTTTACTACTTTGACTCGCCTTTATGTATAGATCCTCAGAAGGGAAAGAACAATCGAAAGCGTTTAGGTATCATTGACGTTAACCTATTGGGTTGGTCTCACTCAATAGCAAAGCTATGTGATGACATGTTCGATAGAATCATAGACTTAGCCTATGAACGTAATCTATTTAATCCGAAGTTAAAAAATAGTAATACTAAGAAGGGTAATAACAATTTTGAAATTAAAGACCAGTGGGGTTTAGTCAAGCGTCGAGCTTACTTATATGATTTTTCGAGAAAGGTAAAATCTTTATGCCTGAATCAATGTGTTGTTTGTGGGTTAAATAACACCTTGTTTCTCGATGCTGCACATATTGTTCCTTATGCTATCGACAAAAAGAACAGAGCAAACCCGAATAACGGCATATGTTTATGTAAACACTGCCATATTGCTTATGACAGTCGTGTTATTGAAATCACCCATAACGGTGCGCTAACTATAAATGATGAGTCGTTTTTGTCCCATCATAAAGTATTATTATCTAAAGAACTTCGTTTTTCCTTAGTTTCTCATGCAAGAGAGTTCTTAAGTAGAAAAGCTATGTCATAAATAATATAACCTCCTAGAAATCAACGGGAGGTTATATTATTCCAGATTTACATGTGTTTTTTAATTAGTTTCGCTACTGCTCTAAACACTGGAACCACTACAGAATTACCAAACTGTTTATACGCAGATGTATCTGCACATACAATCCTAAAGTCAGTATCTGCTTCACTACGGTCAAACTCAGGCTTTTCGAAGCCCATCAATCTTGCACATTCACGCGGAGTTAAACGTCTTGGTGTTTTGTAAAGTGAATCAAACTCTGGCGCGTAGCGGCCATGTAGTTCGTCATACTTTCTCTCACCTTCTTTTAAGGCTAGCTTATACTCTTTATCACTTGTTTCTGGTTTTTCAGCAGTGTATCTATCTGCAAAAATTTTCGCTACGTTGTCACGTTCTAAGTTCTTACGTATACCGTGCTCTCGGTTATCCAATAAGTATTCAGGTTCAAGCCCGTCTTGGTTAATCAAGATCTCTGAGCCATCTTTATAATAACGAGCTGAAAGTGTTCTTGATACGGCATTAGGGTTTCTTGGGTCAACTAAGCCAAAGCCAAAGCCATTACCTTTTGCTTGGTGCTTCAATGCATAGTGGTACAGATAGCTCCAAAGGTTGGGTGTTAGTGTGTACTTCTTTTTTTCTTCGACATTGAGTGGGCATAGTATTTCAGCAAAGGTATAGCGTTTCTGTGGTTTTTCAATGTTACGCAATGATAACGTTGCCAAGCTTGGATTCGCCTGTATTAGGTCTTTACGAACTCCTACTAACACGATTCGTTCACGGTGCTGTGGAGTAAAATAAGCTCCATCTATCACAGTAGGCTCAGGTTTACGTTTGCGAACTTCTTTAATAGCTTCTTCGATATCATCATCAACGTTAGAAACATCAGCAACCCAATAGCCTGCGCGATCAAGAGAGCGGATGATTGTGGCGAATGTGTTGCCCTTGTCGTGGCTTTTCAGGTTTTTAACGTTTTCTAGCACAAAGTATTTAGGTTGACGTGTTATCAGTATTTGTTCAACGTCAAAGAATAGCGTCCCTTGGGTATCACATTCAAAACCATGCGCACGCCCTAATGAGTTTTTCTTTGAAACACCGGCTAATGAAAATGGTTGGCAAGGAAAGCCAGCAAGTAGTAAATCATGCTTGGGGATATGCTTTAAAATACTAGCTTGCTTATCTGCTTCTGTTGCACTGTCATCACCGCTTTTTGTAATTTGGGTGATGTCCATGTAAGAAGTATTTTTATCGGCGTTCTCTTTATCATTATCTAAAAAGTATGGAAGCTCGTGTTCATCCACATAGTGATTAGCAAGATAAGTACGTCGGGCAGCTGCATCCCATTCGTTGGTAAATTCGCATTTCCCACCTTGATCTTCGAATCCTTTACGAAGCCCGCCTATGCCAGCGAATAGGTCGATAAAAGTAAAACTAGGGTTATCCCAGTGGGAAGGTTTTTGCGGTAGTAATTTTTTACGTAAATCATCCAGCGCCTTCTCATGGAAGCAGATAGCACTAGACTCTGGTGATACTTTCCAGCGGTTTAGTTTTTCTCGAGATACTTCGGCGTATTGCCCGCCCAGCTGCTGAAATTTAATGGCTAAATTTTTCTGGTCGTAGATCTCGATAAGCAACTTAAGAAGTTTATTAGTTTCTTGGCGGTTATGTTCAAAACGAAGCTCATCATCTCTATCGCCTTTCAGTATCTCTTTATAGCGCATTATTTGTTCTTATCTGGGAATTTTGTGTGCACATTACCACACAATACTCCCAGTTTTAAGCTTGTTTGTTATTTATGAGGAATATACCCATGACAGTGTTAGCGCTATTTAAGTTACCCGACTTATCTTGTCAGCCCTTTTACTTCATCAATGAATTCACGGAAGGTCATTAACCATTCAGCCTGCCCTAGAAGGTAGTGTTGATGAAGATCTTCAGGGACAACCAATTGCAAATTTTTATCTCTCATTTGGTTTGTTTGGTGTTCACTAATCGCGGGTTCCATTGTAATTAGGTGTTTGTGTTCAATACGCTCAGCTTCAGCAAGCACTTGTCTCCACCTATCTTTGCAGGTCGTTTTTGCACCAAGTATTCGCAGTTGTTCTACTGGGAAATCTAGGTTTGCGTAGCTTGCGGAGTTAGGAAACAAAAAATCTGGCTTTTGCCTACCCTCTGTTTTTGCTCCTCTTTCAAAGTTAAGTCCAGAAGCAATCAAAATTTCTTCAATATGATTTTCAAAAGCGTGTCCACTTCTGCACTTTCTTCGATTTTGCACGCTTAGTGAGAAACGAACAAACTCATCTACGTCATCGCCGTTTTCGCCAAAACCAGCTCGAAGCTTTTCTTGTACTATATGTTTCTCTAATTGCCGAAAAGCAGACTCTTCAGCTTCCATCCAGTTAAACAGTGCTTGGTCTGGGTGAGATGCTGGGCATATATCCTCAGTTAAGCTTCGAGCAAAACTAGAAAACTCTCTTGTCTTTGGAAACGTAGGACCAAATCGGTCAAGGATTCTATCCAAATAATTTGTACCGTCATTGCCAACTTCGATGCCATAACGGGCAAACATGAGCCTGATAGGTGCTGCTACTGCCATGTCCATTATCACTCTAGTAAGCCCTCGTTCATTCGTTTCGGTGTCTCTTACACCGAATAGAGACCGAATTTGGAGTTCATAATCACTTTCTGGAGAACAAAATATCATTAGTAGATTTCCCTCCGTCGTTAAAGCAATCATGAAAAAATCACCAGGCTGGAAGCGGTTGCTTACATCGTTAGACTTATAATAAAGCCGCCACTCCGGAGCCCTAGTTTCATTATGATATCGAGCGTCGTACCAAGTTACTTTATCTTCACAGATTAAGGGCTGCTCATCATCTGCATCGAGGTATACCATTGTCGCTGGAATACTAATTTGACTACCGTCATTAGGAGTACCAAGTTGTCGCCCTATACCTGCAGCAACTAAGCCTCCAATTTCATGTTGGTTTGATCGCCCAGGATCAGCATCAACTACAGAAAGATACTTGAAGGCGGCAGATGAAAAAATATCAGCGAGCTGTTCGAACATGATGACTCCGGTGAAACTACAATTAAATGAAAAGTTTATTAATCAACAACTTATTTTTTGATTTAATTAAATAATCTAAGCCAGTAACGATGAAGCATAGTTACTTTCGTACTTATCATTAGTTAATACATTATAAACACCCTTAGTTGTTGATTTTTGAGATGTTTATCACGCAAGTCTGAGCTTACATATACAAGTGTTTTATAACGTTGTAATTAATGGGGTGATAGCACCCTATGGGCAACCATGCTTTATCTCGCGAACCTCTTCGCTCGTACCTCACTCCTCGGTGGCTCAACCAAGCCACTTCAATCACAAACAACGTGCTTTACGTTGTCTTGGCCGTACCGGTCACAATCAGGGCTAGACAAGCTTTCACTTTCGCGGCCAAGTGCTGTCTGAGTGTGCTTTATGTTTGTGCCCTACTCTGTCCTCGGGGTGGGTTTCAACGGTTCGTTTACGCCACTTCGATCCTCCGCCCGCAGAACTTCACTAGAAAAAGTGAAATGAACGCTACGCGCTTTTGCCAGTGAAAACCATGTGGGCTATCGGGAAGTTAGGCGAAAACGACGATGAAACCCTAACAACCCAAGGAGCCCACCATGTCACATTCCCTTTCTTTGCAAACTCACAACACTAAGCCCGCAAAAGCGAGCAACGTATCCCCGTTGCATCCGTCAGGCTCTACAACAATGAAAGTTGAACCCCTGTCAGTCTTGATTCACTGGTCTGAATCTTTCAGGCTACAAACCGATGAAGAGTTTGAGTTTGAAATCTTTGAGGCAATCGCACTTAAAGCCGCTTTGGATAATCCATTAGGCGGTTACGACAAAACAGAAGTAACGGTAAAGTTCGAAGGTGGCCATCAGCATCGATGTCGGATTGATTTAGGGTGTGGAGGTAATGAAACCGGCTTCGCTGATCATTGCTTTCGTATTCTGGAATATTCAGAATATCTAAAGAAATCAGAGCCGGATCATTGGTATCTAACCAACTCTCAAGGCAAAGAACTCGTAGTGCTATTGAAGTCGTATCAACTTAATCGCCAACAAGTGGCTAATGGTCGCCAGACCGCGTTTAAAAAAGTACGTTTGGCAAAAGGTATTTAATCTAGTTAGGGGCTTAAGCCCCTACTCACACAGAACTGTATATGAGCAGGAAATCGACAGAGAACAAGATGTTATTGCTTTAGAGTAGATTGAGTCATTCGAGTAATACTTATATGAACCTTCGATGCTTCATTTTTTGGGGGACGAATACTTAAGACTCCCCCTGAGACACTCAATAGTTAATAGATTATGCTTGTAACAATGATATTACTTGATTCTAAAAACAGAAAAGCTTTGCTGTTCACTAGGAAGAACACCTTCAAACACGTTGAGACTACCAATAGAGTTGAGCTGCTTTGTATCCATCATAGATTCAGTCCAAATCTCTAATTTTAGCTTTTCTACTCGTTCTTCACGGTTAAATAGATACTCTGCTGAATTAAACTCTGGGCAATCAAGAATCGAAATGTACAATCGATCTTGCTCCAAAAATTTTGATTCTAGTAATAGAACCAGTTCTTTTAACATCAGACGACAACGTTCTAAAACAGTAGCTCGACTGAGATACGATTCATGAGCATTGATATCAAATCCCATATCTTCTGCTATTGAGAATGCTAAATTTTCTATTTCAATTCCCGCGTCATTATCTTCAAAATCAAGATGATCTGTATTACCTTTATAAGCAAATGCAAAAAGCGCTATGGATTGTAAAAGTTTTTGTTTTTCAATGTCTTTCATGTCATACCGACCTTTTAATATAATTGAAATATTGTACCACATTAAATTGAAGTTCACTTACGTGCAAGTATATGATCAACAACAAATAAATTCAGATAAGAAACCAGAGAACATACGAATAGGCGAGTCTATTTTGATCTTTGTCCGAACAACTATCAAAAGTAGCAATGACCAAGCAAGCATCAATCATCTGAACTTTAAAGTTAAAGTCGACTAACAGTCTAAAAGGCAGGTTTCGAACATTTTGTAGAAGTGATAGTAGCTTGGGCTAAGTATTAAAGTGCATGGCTAAAGTTAGCTCTTTAGCCATGCTTGAGATTATCAAATAATCTTACTCGATTTTTGAGCTACTTTAATACTGATCAAAAGAGACAATATACCTTCAAAATAGACATGAGCTTCAGGGTCAGTCAACCATTCAAGTGGCAAAGTTAAAAGTAACCCGTGGGATTCAATTAACTCTGCACGAACAGATGAAGGTAAGTCTTTTTGGATCGCAAGTAGGTTTAGAGCTAACTGGCCCTTAAGTTTATCTAGGCCTTTCTCGCCGTTGGCATCAATCAATCGCCACGCAAATAATTCACCTGCCTTGTATACAAGAGCCAAATCAAACCCCGACATAGGTTTGACATGCTTAAGACTAAACAGGTTTTCCGTTTCACAATTAAGCCAAGGAACTTCTGTTAGCGAGAATTTATCATTGCATTCAATTTCAATCTTTTCTTCTTCGGGCTCGAATGTGGCCTCTACGTCTATTGTTATTTCATTATATAAACTTGCGTTCAATAGTTGTAGTTCAGCTCTTTCTTTTAGTTGCTTTCTATCGTCAGCACTTAAGTAACTGTATCCAGTTCGAGCTAATGCGAATAGGTTAGCGAGTGCATAAACATCTTCGCCTAGCCCTTCACCTAGATTGACTTTCATTGCATCGATGTTTTGTTTTTCTGGGTTTAACAAAACCAAGATCATAGCTCTCAATGCAACATTAATTTCATCTGTATAGATAAGTTTAACGTCATCATTGTTTATGATCTTTTCTGCAGTTTCTACCCAACGATCGACATCTTGAGAGGCTATATTTTCAGTAATAACTAAAGCCTTAAATTTCTCAACCACTTCGCTTAGCTGCCAACCATTATCAATATTGAAGTCACAGCATATTCTATAGAATATAGCGGCAATTTTTAGCTGTTCTTGGTCTCTCACATAGTGACTAAGGTTTGCTTCAAGTAATCGTTCCGGGTTGCCTAGATACTGCTTTAACTCACTTGAGAAGTCGTTTGAAGACAGTAAGGTACTATGAGTTGCGGCGATAATAGCGTCGTTAAAGGCCATCTTTTTCGAAAACAAATGTTTCTCGACTGTTGGAGGTTCTGCTATATCTAACGGCAAAGTTACATTAGCTTCATCATTCTCAAGAACATAGCACTCCATAGAACTTAAATCGTAGTTCTCATAACTTCGATCGATAAACATGTCTAAGCTATCTTGGTTGGTAAAACCCAATTTCGTAATATTGGAGAATGGCTGATAAAGAGATGTTAGTTTGTCTTTCAATCTTAGAACGACAACTTTCTCATCAATCAAATTTTGAGCGATCATTGATTGCAGTTCAATTTCTGAAAAAACCTTTTTTTCGTTCACTTCAAAGCAAAGTTCAAGAGGTAACAACTCATAAGTGAGAACATAACGACTTAGGTTTCGTTTTGGGAGCATGACATAGCACGGTGAGTTAGAGTTCATTTCCATTATTTCTGTTCTCTATAATCTATTAGTCCTGATGTTTTGCTCGGGAAGTGTTCAAAAAAAGCAGGATTGCAATTCGTACTTCCGTTACACAAAAAGACAAGTTCTTCACGAGCTCGAGAGCACATAACATATAAGTTCATTTTAAACGTTATGAGGTCTGCATCGTCAACAGCAAATGATTGTAATTGAGGAATAAAAACGGAATCAAACTCCAAACCTTTACAACTTTTACGATGCAATACAGTAACGACTCCTTGTTTATCAAACAAAAGATTTTCGCTACTTCTAGGATTTTTACTACTGTATGATTGTACAGTATAGTTAGGAAGTTGTCGTTCTATTTCGTCCACGAAAAGAGATCTATCAATATCATTATCAACAATAACTCCTACCTCGAGAGCTGCTCTATTTCTCAATGATCGGCATATATACTGAATTTGCTGTTCGGTATTACCCATTATCACCAACTGAGGTATGTTTCCTTGTCGATCTGGTAGTTTAGGAACGCCCGTTGGCAAACCAACATAAAAATGGCTTGCCACTTTTGCTATTTGACTGGTGCTCCTGAAGTTTTTAGTCAAACTAAATTCACGGTCAGGTTTATTTTTCAATTTTAGAGCTGTACGAATATCATCTAAGCTTGAGTGTCTCGACTCTTCTAAGCGTTGATTTTCATCAGCTAGTATTGTTAACCCACCATGCTCCAATTGTTTTGCACTAAGGCGTAAGAATGAAAATAACCCAGGTTCAAAATCTTGTGCTTCATCGATGATTAGATGCCCCCAGTCAATCAAATTATCTGGATCTTTCTCCAAGTATAGGTCTCGCATCTCTAACCAATCAAATTGCCACTGAGTTTGTCTTGGAGGATCGAATGATGTCCCAGTCCAGGCACTATAAGCATCAGGATTTCGGTCATACTTTTCTTTAGAGACATACCACATCCCCTTTTTATGGGTAAATGGATTAATCTTATTCCATTCGAATTGACCACCTATTTTTTTTAATTCATCTTTGTCTTCATAGGGGCAATTGAGGTACGCCTTATCTCCCTCTACAATTAAAGTCTCAGTATCAGATGCTGAAATCTTCTGTTGGCGCCACCATTCGGGAAGCCATGAGTGCATTGTTTTAGACTGAACTTTTCCTTCAATTTCACTCGCTACATTTTCTGTGTAGCGCCTCAATACACGATTGAACATCAAGACCGTTACTTCTTTTCTTTTCTTTGATAAGAGGTTCGCCCGCAAAAAAGCTATTACTGTTTTTCCGGTCCCGGGAGGCCCAGTGACCAAGATACTTCCATCTATAGGTGCATCTTCAAAAATATCTTGTTGTTCTTCGCTGATTTGTCGAGTGTTAGGCATTCTCATGACGCGATTTCCTTTTGTGCAGAAACAATCGCTTGGCTAAAGAAACCTTCATATTCATCGTTCCCGATTAATATTGTTCTATCTAACAGTAGGTTGTTATTTTCACAACTTGTTTCGGAAATGATTGAACAAGAATGGCAAGCCGCTTGATTTAACCCCATAACACCCACCTCCTGTTTTTCACCACATACAGGGTCATTTGAACACCAGTGAGCAGTTTCTAAGGAAGCTAATATTGCAGGCAAAAGTCTGTTCACATCACCCTGTTGAACTAGACCACCTAAACTACCTTCAGAGTCCCCCTCTGCAGTGTAAATAAGTAGCCCTGCTTGCTCTTCATCAGCGTAAATTCGTTCTCTTAAAGAGCCACTAGAGTAGCCACTTTCAAAACTTAATTGTCGTATCAACAGGTGTGCTAATGTATGTAAAATAAGAAACTTAGCACTTGGTTGAGGTAAATAAGTTGAACTCAACTCCGCGTGATACCGGTTCAATGTTTCGAGTCGTTGCCTCAATTTTAGCGGTAAATTCTGTTGCCAAGCATTAATAACAGCCAAGTTCATTTCTATGAAAATACCTTCACCAAAAACTTCGGTAGCTGGTAGCCAAGAACGGCTTTCAGTGCTGGTTTTAGGACTTACGATGTTGTCGCTGGGAGATACTCTTTCAAAACCACAAAATGCACGTACTTCACGCAATTTTTCTAATAAAACAACACGTTTAATAATCTTTGTAAAACTAGACATTGGAGGTGAATCGAAGCTCGCGAGCTTTGCTTTAAAGTTCGGCGTTTCTTTACTTTCAATATCTGGCGAAGATAGGATTTCCCACTCCGCAACTCTTAAATCTTCATCTTTAGGAATCTTAAATGTTCTCTGCTCTCGCTCTTTCGTATTCACGGCACTTAAAACATCTTCGATGGAAATACCTAACTCTTCTGCAATTTCATCAGCAAAAAACTCTACTCTGCGCTCCTTTTTATCAGCCAGAGCTTTCATTAAGTCATCAAACTCATCAGTTTCTTTAATACGTGCATATAGTTTATTACCGGAGCTAGATGGAGAGTGCGGGATATCCAGTGCAGAGCGAACAATGGAGTAATACAGGTTACTCGCGCCCCGTTGCAATACATGTAATGGTTCTTCACAGAGTTGTTGATCGATAGGCTTATATTCCCATGGCTGAGTATCTTGACATTTAACGCCCGCTAACCCGTTTTGACTCATGATCTCTTTAAGAGAGTTCTTAGCTCCACACTCTGGGTTCTTACATTCAATGTATAGCGCATCAAGGCCACTGCCTAATTCTGGATTAGACAAAAAATACAACTCAGGATGTTCGCATGTTTTATGCTTTCCTGATTTATGGGCCCAGTAAACCCAAGGGACATCTTGTAAATGTCCATGCTGACAAGCAGCGACGAACCTCATCGGCGCTAATTCCTTTTTCTTACACGCTGAGTTGGCGCAAACGGGAATACCTTCAGCATTCACTTTTCCAGTTTCATTTTTCCACAATTCCATTCTTTTACAGCGTGGGCAAAACATCCACTTTGGAAAACGTACTGTCATAAGAGCGTTATGTGGACCAATATCATCTTTCTTAGTAAATCTATTATTGATTACTGGAGGTTTTTTCAATGCCCATACACCGGCCTCGCTAGATAGTCGGTCTAACTTGATTTCATCTAACCTTTTAGGCCAATGTATTGGATCTGCCAAAACTAAAGACTCATCACCAATCTCTATCACAGAGCCTGGACCAAATGGCGTAATAAGTTGGGAACTACGATATGAACGATTAGAGCTAGCCACTAGCGCTCTCCTCTTACAAATAGGTGTGTTTCAGTATCTACATTGCGCATAGAATTCAAAGTACGCCATGCCTCATCATGTTGAGAGCTTTCAAAAGATTGAATAAGTGGCTCAAACTGCTTACCACCATCATAGTGTGTTAATGGTTTTGACGTTCGATTACACCTTTCTAACCATTGACTAACCAAAGATTCTAGAAAGTCGAGTGTTTCTAATTGCTCAGCTTTCGACATTCCTTTCATCGCCCGCTGAATACGCGCCTGGAATGCTTTATAGATCTGTACAAAATCTGGGTGATGTACATCGAGATGTTTTGCACTCTCATTTTTTCTTAAGTAGCCCGTGATTCGCACTGCAGCAATAAGTGATGCATGTAATGCACGCTCAAGAGCAGGCTTGACCCAAGGAGTCACACTGGTGGGTTCAACATAACGATAAAGTGCTTGGTGATAGCTCTTAAAGGTTTCGTAGTGTGAACGATCACGAGGTTTAGTTGGTGAATACTGCGTGATAACAATACCCGGTGGCCGCTTTTTGTTACGACCTACACGACTTGATGCTTGAATGTATTCTGCTGTTGATTTCGGCTGCCCTGCAATTAACATCATACCCAGTCGCTCAACATCAACACCGACCGAAATCATGTTCGTACATGGAAGAATATCGATCGCCTCAGGCGTTTCTTTTTCTAACCTTGCTAGAACCTCAGGAATCTTTGAACCTTTGACTCCAGCACTTAATTCTTCAACATTAGACACCGTTCTCGTGTCGTACTGGTCTTTTGAAATAACCTTGATACGCTCAGGAATATCATCGCGACCTAAAGTCATCGTTTTACCAAGCTCTCTTCGGCTATTGTGATAAATAGGAAGCGTCCAATAACTATCTAACAGCGTGTCTTTAAACCCTAATTCATACGGCGCTAAAAGGGCTGCCGAACTTGTTTGTACAAGTGATGTTTGTCCTGTATGGCCAGACGGCATAACACCAAGATAAAGTCGCCCCGGCTTATTTTCTTCTTCTTTTGAAAAAAACGAATCAGCCTGATCTGTACCAGAAGGAGGGAATATATTTACTTGTCTTCCAAATAGTCGAATACTTTGCTGCTGTGCAGCTCGAATCGTTGCAGTCGCAGCTATTACCTTAGGCCTATGGCCTAACACTTCCATTATGGTGTCAAAGCCAGCCTCATAAATACCAGCAATAGTTCCAAGTGGGCCTGAGATAAGATGAAGCTCATCTTGAATGATCAATGATGGTGGCTGTACTTTTTTATCACCGAAGAATGCAGCCGCTCTTTCTTGCCAAGTCAATCGCGCAAATTTATCGATAGTACCAATCAGTAAACTAGGGGGCTTCATGTATAACGCATCATCGACAACTTGGATTGGTAAATGACGGTGGAAATCACACTCATGACTAGGGCAAAAAAACTCAAATTTATTGTCTGGGTTGGAGCGAATTCCATATGAATTACAATCAGAAGAGTAATATTTAGGAACAATCTCAGTACCACACCAAGGGCAAACTTGAAGTTGAAAACTATTTTCGGGCTCAGGGTCATCTCGCATAATCATGACTTTATCGTGAGCATCTTGAAAATTATTAGGGGTACTATCTTTTCCTGCCCATAATCCAAGAGAAAACGATTCATTACCTAAGCGTTCATCAGACTTTCTAAGTTTTTCCAAAGCGCAAATTAAGCTCCCTGCTCGCTGGAACTGTTGCGAAGTCAACAAGCGCAGAGTATAGCGCTTGATCACAGCGGTCCCTCCACCTTTTTCACCTAAGGTTAGGCGACGGTGGATCAATTCCCACGCAGCTACTGCTAAGTAAGCCTCTGTTTTACCACCACCAGTTGGAAACCATAATAGGTCCACTTCCTCATGCGATGCAGGAAAGTCGCCGGTACTTTTGTTTGGAATAATAGATTCAAGGACCAATAGCTGAAACGCCAATTGGAATGGACGCCATTTAAAGTTTTTGATGACTTCGTTCGAAAAGTATTCTGGAGCCTCATACGGAGTACCTTTAGTTTTTGCTTCACCCGCATACTTTTTCCCGCTGTGGATCATTTGCATTAACATCGCCTTATTGGCAACTCTAAATGACTCCATAGCTACTTTGGATTGTCTTAGACCACTGACACCACCACTCATTCTAGCTGCGGCATTTTTTAGTCTTTCAATAATGCGACTTTTAGCGCTTGAGAATCGCTTATCTAATACTTCATTCTCAAGTTCAGTTATCCAAGAACGATACGTATCAATGAGTTTGTCATAACCATCAAGCAGTTCTTCATTTGTCGCAGAAGAGGGGTCTGCAATCTTTGTAATACTAAGAATGCTGCTGTCAAGATCTGGATACCTTTCCGAATCGATATCAGTGCTAAAGTCTTTAACCTCGTGGGATGGTATTGTCTCCGTAAATAAGCAGTCTGGTATTCCTCTGTCATCAAATGACCAATCTACAGCAACACCGTGACCTACGGCCCATGGTATTCGTTTTCGATACGTGAGATTCAACTCTTGCTGCTCATCATCTAACTTAAAGCGATCACTACTAGGGTACTCTTGAATATTACCTTCAAGTACAGTGACCTTAATTCCGCATTGGAATAAGCACTTTTCAGGGTCTAAACGCTCACCAGAACTCGCATTATTTGAGAGTGCTATTGTCACGATTTTTCCCGAGCTTAAAGGGCGTACTTTAATATCTAAACGAGCCTTTCCGTCTAAGATGACTTTCTTTTGCGTTATTAGCTCTTTTATCGGTTCTTCATGAAATAAAGGGTGACGCTGCCACTCTGAGAAGGCCTTTTTAGTATAACGGCCAGCATTAATATGTAAGCATAATGACGAGTTAGATTGAACAGCAAAGGAAATCGCCATTGACGAAGGTTTAAAATCATTTGCTAGAGCTTCTGAATTTGAATCAGCACCAGTGCTATCATTAGAGTCGTCAATGCAAGCTGCCACAGGGAATAGAGTCCCCATTAAATAGCGCTTTTGAGGGGCATCATTTAGCTCCTCATTTTCTCCATTAACAGGACCAATAAGCTGCGACTTTAGATAACCAACCAGTTCATGCCTGGCTTGAGTAAACTCATTCATTGTTGTTCTCTATACTTAAGATGGGGGAACATCAGACTTACGAAACACCGTTCCATTTGTGGGTATTATTCCAGATTAATAGCTTGCATCAATCTTTAGTTGTAATTAATCACCTTTTATATAACGGACACTACTCAACTAATTGCAAATCAGAAAGTGAAACGCCATAAGGATGTGATTGCCCTTGAGTTATGTTACTTTTTGCTGAAGTAACTTCTACCTGAGTCATGCGCGCCCCCTTCTCTAAAACTACCCGAACCACGCCCCCCTTTTTGTGCAGCTAAATCAGGGTATTTCTTTAAGGCTTCAAGCTCTTTTTCTGCAATTTCTTTAGTTGTTGCCTTCGGAACCTCAGTTCCTTTTTTAAGGTCTCTGATTGATCTAGACATTTTTCAGCGCCCATAGTTAGTAAATTTAGGAATAATACAATGACATGCATATTTATTATTTGACTAAACTCACTATGAAACAAAGTTCTACAGAAAAGATAGTAAACCCAGAAAAATAAACTCCTTTAATTTTCACCAGCAACATCAAAAATCGAGGTATATACTATTTGGACCCGCACCAGCAGTTTTAGACACCGAGTTAAATCAATACAATCACTAACGAAGTGAACCACGGCAAGCAAGAAGAAACGTATTACCCATTACCCTAAAATTAAAAGCAGAAACCCTGAAACTGGCAGAGCACGCAAAAAAGCTAGAAAGCGTAAAAAAGGCCGCCACCTACTTCACAAAAAATCTAAAGTAAATTGCTATGAATTTATGCTCGAATACTTGCAGAGTTTCAGTATGGTCCGCATGTGCAAGGTGTTCAGAGTTGAGTTTCCCGAGGTGGGTTTTATTACTGGGTTGAGAATCGCCACAAGGCGCTTCAACACGAGGTAGCTCACCAAACGCTTGATATAAAGATCAAAGAAACCTTTGATGTTAGCAAAAACATGATGACTCAAGACAAATTCAGAAGGGATTGGCTGAGAAAGGTGATAACCAAAATGTTGGGACAACGCTTGTGTTGAGAACTTCTTCCACTCTATGAAAATGGAAGCGATCAAATATGAGCTGATAATGACGTAAGACGAGATGCGCTAAACGGTCTTCGTGTACATAGAGGCTAATTTATAATCGGAAGAGAAGTCATAGTGCTCTTGAGTATCTAAGCCCAATGCACCTTGAAAAGCAAAATGTCTCTTAGTTAAGCGTCCAGTCAGGCTGAATCAGAGTAATTTATCTAGAGAAAAGGGGCTGCGCTAGATCTATTGCACGCCCCTACCTAGTAGCGTCATACCACCTATGTACCTCTTGCTCGCTCCAACGAGGAGAGCGCTTTGAAACCATGATCGGTTTCGGGAATGCTTCGTCCTGTCTCATTCTCCAAAAGGTAGTTCGACTAATATCAAAGGCTCACACACAATGTAGGACTAGGGAAAATATGAGGGGATCCGTCAGAGCCTTGCTAAGATGCGGCTAAATCGCTGGACCTAAGCAAAGCGACTGTAATCACTAAACTCAACCGAGCCGAAAGTGCCAAAGGTTAGCTGTCACTATTAAGCAATTTGTTAGGCTTTTTCAATCTCAAATGCCTGCTCAATTAGTGGCAAGCACAATGAATGAAACCACTCTTCAGCAATTTTAATTTGCTCGATCTCTTTTCCATTTACCATCATTTCACGGTAATCTTTAGGGTGTGTAAGTCGGTTCCTAATTGCGACGCTTTTTCTAAACTCATTAAAACCGTTATGTAGCTAGTTCACAGACGATCATGCTGACGACGATCATGCTGACACGCCTCTGGACATAAATAAGTTTCGGAAAACCGATACCCCCAGAGTGCAAGAGACTGATGAGGTTCGGTTGCAATAGAGAACTGGGCGTTGGAAGTGATTGGGATGGCTTTAAAATAGTTGGTAATAAGCTAGGCTTGATTTGTAGCAACTGGAATTTTATTAATTGCGACTCTACCTGCAGTATCACCATTACCATACATAACGATGATTACCGAGTTTTCCGGTATTAACTTTGCGGTAGACTTCGTTATGGCATCTTCAGTGATGTAGGTCTCAGTAGAAAAAACCTTACAATTATTCACTTCCTTAGTTTTAATCCAAGGTACTGTCCCGTCGATATAAAACTCTTTAACTCGTGTACTTGGAGTCCCTCCAGAACACACTTTTGTAGGTCGTGACGCCAATTATTTGATTTAGTGGTAGAACTCTCGCTCAATGAAAGTCCCTATCACTTTATCGTGCATTTCTTCCGATTTCGAGAAGCCGATAGTTTTACGCACTAAACGTTTTAATCTGGAACGCAAAGTCAAATTGGTTCGTTCAATCCGCTGAGTGAACCTTTTCCCTACAACATGTTTTTCTTTTGGCAATTCTTTCGAGTAGACGCTGAAATCATCGGTGAAAAAGAAACTGATGTCGAATGGCTTAAGTAAAGCGAGTAACGCTCGCAGCTCATCTGTATTGCGCTTACCAAAGGCATGAGCAATGATGCGTTTATAACCGGACTCCAATGCATACCAAAGCCAACGACGATTTTTTTGTTTCCTACGAATGACCACTGTTCATCGACCTCACAGATGAGAGAGATGTTTGCTCTATCGAAAGGTATTGAGGTGACTTGTTTCGGCGAGAGTTTTTTAAAGTGCGCAGTACCGTGTTATAGCCAACTTTTAAGACACGACTTGTTTCTCTTACACCAGAGCTATTCATCGCCATATCAATGATTTGCTCTTTGACCTTAGGTTTATATGCCTCGTAAGCATAATCAAGTTGAAATGAGCGTTTGCACTCAAGGCAACGAAACCGCTGAAAGCCTGACACACCAGTACCATGTTTACGAACATACTCCGTTTGGTTGCAAAACCGACAGTTAACTTGAATAGTAGCCATAATTTTTAATTCAGAGTTGAGGGACTACCATTCTAACTCAAGCTCACCATGCTGGAGTCATGACCCAATTTCTTAACCTTTTTCTTTAACACCTTCAATGTCGGTAATTGGCCCTGTTTAGATACCCACTGCTGCCAACCAAAGAGTGATTGCTCATAGAAACGTACAAACATCCCCTCTTTTATGCCAACAATACGTTGACTGCTTTCAACCAATACTAATTTAGTTTCAATATTCACTTATCTTCCCCCCCTAAAAAAGTGCCAGATGCAACTCTGGCACTTCAAAAACTAAAATTAAAACGTTAAACGCTCAACTTTAAGGATTTGAGACGCAGGATACGTAGCCCGTGAGGCTCGGCTGGTTGCTGAAGACGTAGCCATTGACGAGGTCCACGTCGTAATAGAGAGAACCATTAGGAGTCGCCGACCAATAGTAGTAGTTGGTCGGCCAACCGCGCGCGATAAACATCGGGCCGAATGCGTCGTATAGCTCCGTTTTTAACTCGTCTCTTGTCGCTAAACGCCAGTTAGTTCGTCCGCCGAGACTATGGGTGTTGTAGGTAGTACACAGTGCATTTGCGTTATTCCAGTCGAATAGGTAAAAATCACCACCAACTGGGCCGGAATTTCCGCTTTCAGTATGAGTACCGTTTGTAGCACTACCGCCAATGCTGTCTAGATAGGCCGCTGATGGTGAATTGGTAAGCAACTTACCACTACCTCTATCGTAGATATCAATACATGTACCAGCCAAGTTACACACATTCACCTCCACCGTATTACTGGGGATGCCATCTTTGGTGGCCGTGAGTGTCGTACCACCCGCTTCAACCGCAGACAGTAAACCGGTTGATGACACGGTTGCCGTCGCTGTATCGACAGGAGCCCACGTCACTGAGTTAGAGATGTCAGACGATGTTGCATCACTGAATGTCGCTATTGCGGTTAACTGGTCAGT